>JBCCDL010000064.1:0-14123 GCA_039030815.1 Cyanobacteria bacterium P01_A01_bin.83
GACAATCAGCTAGAAAAATTTATCAATCTTAAAATAGAAGAACTTAGTTTGCAGACAGAGTTATCTTCTCTATATCAGTACCAGCAAGTCTATTTAGACCGAGCTAAGCAAATCCCAAGACTAGAAAAACAAGAACAAACGCTACTTAGAGAAGTTGAAAGCGCACGTTCTACCTACAATACTCTGCTCGATAATAAGTCTGACATTGATGTCCTCATCAATCAGCAAACGGGGAATGCCCAAATTATTGAATCTGGTCGTGTTCCCGAGGAGGGAAGTACGGGACGAATGCCTCTTATGCTATTGGGTGTTGTTATGGGACTATTATTGTCTAACTTGACTGCAATTCTCTTAGAAATGCAGGATCGTACTCTCAAAACCATTCCTGAAATTAAACAAAAGTTTGCCTATCAGGTGTTGGGGATTGTTCCTTTGGATGCACTGCAAAATTCTCAGGGAGGAATTGTGGTTCAGAGAGAGCCTGATTCATTCGCTAGCGAAATATATCGCATGATTCAAACAAATCTCAAATTTTTGGCGGTTAAGCGACAACCAAAAGTTATATTGATGACTAGCTCTGTCCCAGGAGAAGGAAAGTCTACCGTTGCCGCAAATTTAGCAGCGGCAATGGCTCAGTTAGGTAGGAAAGTTCTATTAATTGATGGTGATTTGAGAAAAGCCTCCCAACATGAGTTGTGGCAACTTAGCAATAAAGTGGGAATCAAAGATATTGTTGCTCACAAAACTCCTCTGGAGCAAGTTGTTTCTCAGCCAATGAAGCAGCTTGATCTAGTTACTTCTGGCACAATTGCCCCTAATCCTCTAGCTTTACTGGATTCTCCTGAAATGGCTGAACTGGTAGCAACCGCCAGAAAAGAGTATGAATTAATTATTATTGATGCTCCCCCGCTTGCAGTTACTGCCGATGTCTTAACTCTAAGCAAACTAGCTGATGGGATAGTCTTTATAAGCCGTCCAGGAATTGTCGAAACCGAAAGTGCTGACTTGGCGCAAGAAACTATAGCCAATGCTAATCTATCCCAAAAAGTTCTAGGCTTGGTAATTAATGGTGTTAAGCCAAACGAGTTTGACCGTTACTCATACCACGCCAAATACAGCAAGAACTACTTTGGCAATTCCCCCAAAAGTACTCACTCCAAAACAGCGACTGCTTAAATAAATATACATATTTTTGACCTGACGCTCGTAAATGAACAGTAATTTGGAGTAATTGTTTTTGGGAGAAAATGAAAAAATCAACTATTGTCATTGGCTTAGATGCGGCAGAACCCCGATTGGTAGAAGAGTGGATGGATTCAGGTTATTTACCCAACTTGAATCAGATCCGTCAAGATGGTACTTATGGTCGTCTTGACAACACGGTAAAATACCGTGGCGTTGACACAGAATACTCAACAACAGAGCCTCTATGGGCAACATTTTCTACAGGGTGTCGCGCTGATACTTTAGGTTACTGGGACACCGTTAGCTATAACCCTAACAATTACGAGATTGTCTGTGATGTTGTAGAGAGTGGTTATGACTACCAAGAATATGCTCCATTTTATGCGTTGGGTGATGAATATAAAGTAGCAGTATTGGATGTTCCTGTTACCACCCTCTCTCCTGAAGTCAACGGAGTACAAATATTAGGGTGGGGAGGTCATTATCCCTACACAGTTAGTGCTTCGCAGCCTCCTGAAATTTTTGAAGAGGTAGTCAAGAAATACGGTAAAAACCCTGTGCTTCATAATGACAATGGTCTGTGGTGGAATGATCAATATGTTGATTGGATTCAGCAAGCATTAAGCAAGAGTATTCAAGGACATTCGGCGATCGCTCGAGACTTACTTAAGCAGGATCATTGGGATTTATTTCTGATGGTATTTGGGGAAACTCATACAGTTGGTCATGATTTATATAACTATAGCCAAGATGATCACCCACTTTACCCACATCTTAGTCGTAACGGAACCAAGCCAGATCCAGTATTGAGTGTCTATCAACAAGTTGATACGGCAATTGGAGAAATCTTAGCCGAAGCCCCAGCAGATGCCAATGTGCTTTGTTTTTCGGCTCATGGTATGGCTGCCAACTACACCGATTTGTTGAGTATGGCTGTCTTGCCAGAGCTAATGTATCGTTATCACTATGGCAAAAGTGCGATCGCTCCTGGAAAATTGAATTCTGTGCCAGCAGCGACGGTCACAAAGCCCATTAGGAATTCCTGGCCAGGAGAAATTTGGAGTCAGGTTTACGAGCCTAATCCCTGGAAAAAGTTATTTAATACTTGGACTCACAAAAAATTTTTGAGAGACTCTAAGCATGGCTTGCTTTCTCCCTATAGCTTATTAGATGAACCAATTGAACAAGAATTGGCAATGGGTTGGATGCCCAGTATGTGGTACTCTCCTCTCTGGTCAGAAATGAAGGCATTTGCTCTACCTGCATTTACCAATGGACACATTAGGATTAATCTTAAAGGTCGAGAGCGAGATGGGATTGTTGAGCCAGATGAATATCACATTTTGTGTCAGGAATTGAGTGAGATTCTTTATGATCTTAAAGATGCTCGAACTGGAAACAAAATTGTCAAACAAGTTGTGATAACTCGTAGCGATCCTTTAGATAACGACCCGAAATTACCTGATGCCGATATTGTAATTCTCTGGCAGGAACCAATTACAGATGTTGTAGATAGCCAACAACTAGGAAGAATTGGACCTTTAACCCACTGTCGCGCTGGAGGTCACAAAAGCCAAGGTTTCCTACTGGCAAAAGGAGCAGATATCCCTGAAAATCTTGATTTATCAGGTGGGGGAGTAGTAGATTTAGCTCCTACTATCTTGAGCCTAATAGATGCTGAGATTCCTCATCATTTAGATGGAAAAAATCTTCTAAAAAATGTATTTTCTACTTGTTACTCTTAAAGCTTCTGTTTTAACTCTATAACATGCTTTACATCTTAGTGCTGTCAGATTGCAAGATATGAATCTAGTCATTTGATATCCAATCTATTACATTGATAACATGGCTTATTCAATATTACTACCGTAAAAACACTAATTAACAACGTTACTCATCATTCTGGCAGTAACTAATTTTTTAAAACCCTCATAATTCCACAATATATATGAATAAAATTCAAAATAATATTTTTAAACACTGTGAGTTTATTTTCTCAATACTTGCTTTGGTTTATCTATCTCAAGCTATTATTCCTTTATTTTTGACTGGAGGAGCTAATGAGGGAGACGGAGTTAATATAACTAGCCTAGATCTTTCCCTTAATGCCAAAATAGGCGTTTTAGTTTATCTAGTGACCTTTATTTTGTTAGCAATGAGATGGAAAAAATCATTACTAATATTTTCTAGCAATGTATTGCTCTTGATATTAATGGGAGTAGTTTGTTTTTCCTACTTTTGGTCAATCAATCCCGATCAAACTTTCCGATTTGGCACTTATGCTGTTGCTACTACTGGTATCGGTTTGTATATAGCAACTCGCTACACTCTGTCAGAGCAGATGAATTTACTTACTTGGACTTACGGACTCCTGTTGATTTTGAGCTTTTTGTTTGCTGTTGGTATTCCCCAGTATGGAATTATGGGTGGTGTTCATGAAGGTGCGTTGAGGGGAGTATTCACTCACAAAAATCAGTTCGGAGCATTTATGGCACCTGGAGGAGTTCTCTTTTTGCTAAATGCACTCCGAGGCGATAGTTATCGCTGGCTATATTGGGGTCTGTTGCTTCTCAATTGTGCTGCCATGGTTATGTCTCAATCGACCACAGCTTTGGGCACTTTCGGGGTGATGCTAATTTTATGTTTGATCTATCGCATTTTCCGTTGGCGTTACGAGGTCATGATTTCAGCAGTCTTAGCCGTGACAATTATCGGCTTTGTTGGTTTGATCGCTTTTGCTGGATATATTGGCTCAGATTCTTTGCTTACTTCGATTGGAAAAGACACTACCCTTTCGGGTAGAACCTATATTTGGCAATACGTTTGGGATCAAATTCAGTTGAAACCTTGGTTTGGGTATGGATTAGCTGCATTCTGGAACGGTATTGATGGTCCTTCTGGTTACATTCAATTAGCAATGAGAATTGCCGTAATTTATGCCCATAACGGTTTTTTAGATATTTGGCTATCTATCGGCATTGTCGGTCTAGGTATTTTTGTAATTGGATTTATCAGTACTGCGGCAAAGTCATTAGCTTTGCTGAGAATCAGTAATACTCCAGAAGGATTTTGGCCTCTTTTGTTTTTGACCTATATTCTGCTGTCTAATTTAACTGAAGGTACGATATCCAATCTAAACAGTGCTTTTTGGGCAATATATGCCGCCATATCCTATTCATTAATAATTGCTAAAAAAGATAAGTATGTTATTACCGAGTGAGCAATATCCTAACCTTAATTTTCAACAACTGAAATAGAAATTATGAATCTATCAGAGATTAAATTTAAAGCAAAAAATCTATTTCAAAGTAACCTAGCAAGAGATACGCTCTGGATGTTATTTTCCAAGTTATTTAATGTAGTAATGCAAGCAGCCTATTTTGTGATCATTGCTCGTTTGCTGGGTAAAGAAAATTATGGCTCATTTATTGTAATTACCGCCACTGCATCTATTGTTTTTCCTTTTGTACCATTAGGAAGCGAACATTTATTGGTTAAAAACGTTTCTACAAATAGAGAAACGTTTGGCACATATTGGGGCAACGGTTTAGTCTTGCTAACTGCCAATGGAGCATTTTTTGCTTTAGTTCTGTTGATGCTTTCGCCGCTACTATTTCCTAACAATGTTCAATGGGGAGCGATACTGCTAATTTTACTTGCTGATCTAATATGCCTAGCTTTATTAGATCTTGGTTACAAAGCCTTAATGGCTACAAACATGATTCATAAAACTGCTCAGCTAGGAATTTTAAGTACCTGTAGCAAACTTCTAGCAGCATTATCTTTAGCAGTATTTTTTACTAATCCTAGGGTTGCCACTTGGGGATATTTGTATTTTACTAGTTCAATTATTATGGCTACCGTTACCATTTTGTTGGTCAATAAAATGGTCGGCTCGCCTCGCCCCGTGTTCTCCGAACTTAAATCAAATATTGTACAGGGATTATATTTTTCGATTAGCACTTCCGCTAATAACATCAACGCTAATTTAGATAAATCAATGTTGGGTAAGCTTGCTGGTGTCGGTGCTGCGGGTATTTACGGCTCTGCTTACCGTTTTATTGATGTGGGAAATGTTCCTTTATTAGCCTTATTTGGTGCCACCTACACCAGATTTTTCCAACATGGAGCTTCAGGTATCAGAGGAAGCTTAGGTTTTGCCAAACGGTTGCTCCCAATGCTGACGCTTTATGCAATCGCTAGTGTAGTTGGCTTCTGGCTCCTAGCTCCTTTGATTCCGACGATCTTGGGAGAAGATTACCATGATGCCGTTGAGGCTCTTTTGTGGTTATCTCCACTACCTGCGATCGCAACTTTTCAGTATTTAGCTGCTGATACTTTAACTGGTTCAGGATATCAGAAGGCTCGTAGCGTGGTTCAAGTAGGGGCTGCAATTATTAATGTATTGTTAAACATTTGGCTTATTCCCCGATTTTCATGGAAAGGTGCTGCTTATGCAACTTTGATTTCAGATTCATTACGACTACTAAGTTTATGGATTATTGTGTTGCTTATCTATCGTAAAGAGAGTAAACCCGATTATTTACATGGATAAACATGCCAACTTTAATCTTATTTATTAATAATTTCTATACTGATTAACTATCCTTGATAACTTCCAGTAATTTAATGATTTTTTTTATTTAATAACTTAATTGTCAACTATCTTATTACAAGATTGCTATTGAAGCAGAAATCATAGAGTTAATTAATGTTGAATCTCTAAAAGTACAATCATGCTGTTTAATTCTTTTGAATTTATTTTATGTTTCCTACCTATTACACTATTTGTATTCTTTTGGCTTGGTAATAGTAGGGATAATATAAGACGACAACTACCAATTCTGTGGTTGATAATTGCCTCATTATTTTTTTATGGGCGCTGGAAGCCTTTAAATTTACCATTGATCATAATTTCGATGGCAGTTAACTATCGGCTAGGTTATTGGCTGAGTAGCGAAGTTGCTAACTCTAAAGTAAAGAAATTAATGGTTTGCTTGGGAATATTTTTTAATCTAGGATTAATTAGCTATTTTAAGTATTCTAATTTTATTCTTGGTAATATTAATCGCATTGTAGGGACAAACTTTGATTTGCCTTCTATAGTTCTTCCTTTGGCGATTTCTTTTTTCACTTTTCAACAAATTGCTTATCTAATTGATGCTTATCGGGGAGAAACTAAAGAATATGATCTACGTAAATATGTACTCTTTGTTTGTTTCTTTCCACAGTTAATTGCTGGCCCGATTGTCCATCATCGAGACGTGCTGCCACAGTTTGAGAAGCCATCGATTTACCGCTTTAGCCAAACAGCATTATCTATCGGGCTAACTGTTTTTATAGCTGGCTTATTCAAAAAAGTTGTTTTTGCTGACCGCATTGCCGAGTATTCCAATTTAGCCTTTGCCGCCGCCTCACAAGGCATTGACCTTACCTTTTCAGAAGCCTGGGTCGGCGCATTGGGCTACAGTTTACAGCTTTATTTTGATTTCTCTGGTTACTCGGATATGGCAATTGGTGCAGCATACATGTTTGGCATCAAGCTTCCTTTAAATTTTAATTCTCCTTACAAAGCCATCAGTATTATTGACTTTTGGCGCAGATGGCATATCACCCTGTCTCATTTTCTGCGTGACTATTTGTATATTCCCCTAGGAGGAAGCCGCAAAGGAGAAATACGAAGATATTTTAACTTGTTCACTACTATGCTTTTGGGTGGTCTCTGGCATGGTGCTGGCTGGACGTTTATTTTTTGGGGGGGGTTACATGGTTTATACCTGATGATTAATCATCTGTACCGTTCTATTCGCCAAAAATTAGGACACAATCTAAAAAATGATGGCTGGATACTCCGTAGTACTGGATGGATTGTAACCTTCATGGCGGTGGTAATTTCGTGGGTCTTTTTCAAAGCCAATAATTTTAATATAGCAACTTCTATTTTAAGGTCAATGTTTGGCTTCAACGGAATCAATCTTCCTGATTTTCTCGCACCTTATTTAGGATTTTTGAGAAACTTTGGTATCGGATTTCTGGGATTTACTGTCAACGTAGGCATCAGCCAAAAATACGCTACTTTTGGTATTGCGATTTTGCTGGTGATTGCTTGGTTTACTCCCAATACACAACAGTGGATGGGCAAATATAATCCCACCTTGACTGAACCCATTGATTATTATCAACCGTTGTGGCAAAAAAGATTTTGGCAAATTTTATCTTGGAAACCAAATAAAATCTGGACTGTAGTTATTGCAGGATTAACCTCACTTTCTTTGCTGTGTTTTTCTCGGGTTAGCGAATTTCTCTATTTTCAATTTTAGATTTTAAAACGTATACTCTTAACTAGGTAAATTATGAATCTCAAAAGTACTACAGCAGGTTTTTTAAAATTGGGTAAACGTAAAGTCCCCGAAATGTCTGTTCCCCAAGTTGCTCGTGAAAAGAAGAATACTAAATTTAGCTTTAGCCTTTATGGGTTAGTCACATCTTTACTCTTGGGTTCGGTTGCAGGTCTTAATTGGCTGATTGATCCTTTATGGTACAGTCATGGGAATATCCTGACTGGTAAAAATTTTGCTTTCAATGAGCGGATTACTAAAACAAATCTTTTTCTGAGTACAAAAGATCAAGTTAACTATGACTGTATAATCCTTGGCAGTTCGAGAGTGACTACTATGAGGCAGTCTGAGTTTACCGATCACAATTGCTTCAATTATGCTTTAAAAGGTGCCGAGATTCCAGATATTGTTAGTTACGCGAATTTCTTAAATAATCAAGACATAGATCCCAAGGTAGTCTATCTTGGTATAGATGGATTTAATTTTGTTGCCAAGGAACGAAAAGAGCAGCAACCAATTAATATTGAGAGTCTTCAGACCAAGTCGCCTTTAGAGGCATACCTATCAGCAGATGTCTTATTATTTTCGGCGATGACTTTATTGAACATAAGTCCTGATCCTGGTAATTTCTATGATCAAAATTTTGAGCCAGCCGATTTTGTCAATGCTCCAACTTACGTTCCTCAATTCTATAAACCATTGCCTCCACAAAAATGTGATTTATCGGCAGTTGCAACTTATGCTAGCTTGAGAGAGTTTTTCCCTAACGCTAAGTTTGTAGCTTATGTTCCGCCAAGGTCTGCTTGGAGTATGATTAACGACACTTATGGAAGAGGATTAATGGATTGTTATCATACTGCTTTTCATAAATTATCCCAGGAGTATGATGCCATGTATGATTTTTCCGTACCTTCAGCAGTTACTAAAAATCCCGATAATACCTATGATGGCAGTCATTATTCAGTAACAGTGAACAATCAAATTGCCTCAATATTGCAAGGTAAATCCAGTGATAATTTTGGGATTCGTATTGATGATCATGATTTTGCTAGTTATCAAAATATTTATCGTCAAGAACTGCGAGAATTTTTGGTAGAAAATGATCAACTACAACGTTGGCAAGAAAATACAGAAATACAGTAATAGCATAAAAAGTCAGGAGTTAATTAATAAAAAAAATCAACACGATCTTCTTTTCATGTTAACTATGCTCCAACTTTTTATTCATTTTTTGTTAGATATAGCAGCCAAGTTAACTAAGTTGCCGTTCTTTTCTTCCATAGTAACCTCCACAAGGGGTTTCAATGACAAAAGTAGCTCCTGGTTCCATGGTTACTGTAGCAGTACTAGCTCAATGGAACATTGAGCTATCTTGTCTGACTAGATAATTTCGTCCAGCTTTTTCTGATAAACCTCCTTTCAAGCCAAAAGGGGCAATAGTCCGATGACTGGAAAGTATTGCCGCCGTCGTTGATTCGAGGAAACAGATTTTTCGTATTACTGACATCTTGCACCAATACAAATAAACTTAATTTCTGGTCATGAGTAATCAATTCATGAGCCTTTTCCCCTTAACCTTTACCCTTTCCCCTAATAGCACAGATAAGTTACAGGATAGGTCAAGATCTGAGTATTACCCCATTACCGCCAGAGTATTTGACCTTAACCGCCGCTATGTTCTCGAATTTCAAAGCTTTCCAACTTCACAGGATATCGAGACTCCAATACTTCAGGATCGGTTAATAAAGAATTAGTCACATGAGGAGTATTAGCCACTAAAGAACTTGAAGCATCAAAGATAGCACAAGAAAAGTCGAGGCGTTCCTTAATATTTACCGAAGCTGCGGTACTTTACAACACAATTCCCATCTGTTCGGCAATAAATTGATAGAGATTTTTAAAAATTTCCAAACGGACAGGATCGGGTTGAGATAGATTGTTCATTGCTTTAATAAACGGCTATTAAATATTATAGGTGATCGCCATTGAGTCAATCAATCTAAAACTATGTAAACCATTTTGATAACAACTCTGTATAGTGAAAAATATAATGAATTAAAATATATTTACTTGTCAATGTCTATGTTAAATAAATATTATAATTCACAAAATATTCAAAATAAAAAGTATTTTTTATTAAAATTAAAAGATGCTATTAGTGATAACTTTCATGAAACCTTGAGTCAATCTCATTAGTGTTGATTGAATTATGGGGATCTAGCCAAAAATCTATAATTTTATATAACAATAGATCGCCTGAAGTGTCTCTTTGATAAGAAATATGAATTTCAGTGAGTATTATAACATTTTGATCTACTTCTTCTTTCTCTCTTTCTACATTATAATATCTATCATCTTCTCTATCAAAGACTGCAAATTCCAAACTATCATAGCTAACATCTGCCAAAAAACTAACTTCGACATCTAATTCAAATGTCATTGTTTCGTCATCAATTTCCACCAAAGTTTTGTCTTCTAATTCTACAGACTTCACTGTAATCTCTATCTCCTCACTACCCCAATCTGCGAAGTCATAGCCACCACCTAACGAAAATTCCAGTTCTTGAAATTTATCTGAGATTTTTTGCTTAAATTGCTCAAAGTTATTATCTAAAAACTCATAATATAGATTAATGTCTTGGTATTTAGTAGCTATAGTTATTTGTTATTCAAGAAATTCCGCAATATTTTTTAAGCAAATCAGATTATTATTTTTTTTACAAGCCTTTTGCCAATCATTATCTCGACTAATGACATAAATTTTAAAATCATTATTCATAGCTTCTTTTTCAAGTGCTGCTATGGAAAAGGCATCAGGGAATTCATATTTCTTTTTACCTTCTTTAAAAGGCGGTAAGTTATTAAAATATTGGTCGAAAATATCTTCAGGCGAAACTTGATCTACAGATATTACTTGAGCCTTAATTTTTTCTAGATAATTTAAAAACTGATTTTTTAATTCTTGGCAAGTCTCATCTTTATTATGATTCAAAGAAAATAAGCTTTTGAAATTCTGATAATTGTACAATATTTTAGCATTTTTACGGAATTCTTTATGAATTGTTTTCAAACTAGAATCAGAGTTATGCACCTCCTTTTCTATATTAGACAAAATTTCATTGCGGGTTACTGTTGTTATATATAATACAAGCTCATCATTGTTAACTAAATCTACTAACTTTGTAAATGAACTATCTTGATAATTAAAGTTGGCACTAACAAATACTTCTGTATCTAGAAAAATCCTAAAAATAGGAGTAGGGTAGTTGAACACCATAAAAGCTAAATATTTAAGAAGAAACTATAGAAAATTGTTTAATAAATACAATATTAACATCGCAAAAATAATACATCCTAAATTCCGCTTGAGTGTTGCAATTTAGTTTTATAATTGTGCTTTATGGTAAGACTAATTCTGTGGACTGATCGCTTTAAAATAGAAATACCCAGTCACCATCTTGTGCAACTGGGATTTACTGTCAATCAATGACAGTTACATAAGAAATCTGTGGAAGTCGACTAAATTTTCAGTTCAAATTCATACCTATTTATATACAAGCTAATTGCAATATTACGCGTCCAAACTGAGGGAGATAGCAAATACTTTTTCTTTATCATTGTGTTTTAGTCGCCTTGCGATCGCTCATTAGTTAGAAGCTGATGATAAACGATTACCAGGCAATAACTCGATGATTTACTGGTTAAGGCAAGATATTGATCTCTAACTAAAGAACCAACGTCCTACTATGCCATCATCAAGGTCAACATAATAAAGACTACCATCAGGAGCCTCGATAATCTGGACAACTATATTTGCTCCTGTGGTAAAGGTATTAAAGGAAATTACATTACCCTGGTCGTCAAAATTGGCATTGTAAACAATTCCTTGACCGAGATCGCTAAAGAACAAGTCTCCTTGATATTCTTCAGGGAAAGCATTACCAGTATAGATATCTCCCAGAACAATAGCATTAATGCCATCAGCACTATGATTTAGCGCTAAAATCGATGGATCAGCTGACTGTCCACTATTGTAGAAAGCCTGCGCCTGTGACAAGTTTTGATAACCACCAGTCCTCAGACTATTTCCACTACCACCTTCATAATAAGGCCAACCGAAGTTAGCACCAGCCCCAGCGGAGTTGATTTCTTCCCACTGTGTCCAACCAACATCGCCGACATATACATCGCCATTACGAGGATCGACAGTCATGCGGAAGGGATTACGCAAACCTAATTGATAGACTTTAGAACGGTTAGCATCGGGTTCGCCATTATAAAACGGATTATCGGCTAAACCATCTCCTGTAATAGGATCGATGCGAATAATTTTACCTGAAAGATTATCGATATCTTGAACACGGACAGTGCGGGGATCGACCCGATTATAAGATGTTCCGTCACCATTACTAACGTATAGTGCGCCATCGGGACCAAATTCCACTGAACCAATAGTGTGAGATTCACTGTCTGCTGCTAAAAAGTCTTGTAAGTTAGTGCCATCAGGCAAAATACCTGCTGGGGCTTCGTTAAAGTCATTGGTACTGTTAGCAAAGGCATTAAAGTTATCCCAAGTGCTATTAGTACCCAAAATTACTACTTCACTACCAGGAACGGCGGTGGTAAAGTTAGTGCTAGCATCCGCTGTAATGCGAGTTAATCGAGCCGCCCGATTACCGTTCCCATCAGGTCCAGCCAAACCAGTATTTTGGAAGACTTCTGGGGGGTCGTAAGTATAAAGAGCGTAGACATAGGGACTACCATTAAAAAAGTCAGGATGAACAGCAATATCTAACAAACCGCGATCGCGTGTACCATTGACCTGTGCTGTCAGATCTATAAAAGGCGTATTGTTTACCTGACCATTTTGGGAAAGTTTAATTACCCCTCCTTTCTCAGCGATAAAGAGGAGATCGCCGTTAGGAGTCCATTCAATAGCCGTGGGTTGATTTAGACCAGAGATCAGGGTTTCACTATTTAAAGATACAGACGTTGGTGGTGCAGCTAAAAGATTGGAATCAGTCGCTAATTCCCAATTTATAATATCGTGATTATTAGATAGTCCTCCTGTACCAGCACTGAAGCCTAAAAATGCTTGAGAACCGACTACGGAAGCTAAGTCAATATTGAGGGATAATGATGCTGTTGCTGGTTTATTGGCAGTATTACCCAAAGAAACTTCTAGTAAATTAGTACTGCCATCATAATCAATCCATGCGTTGAGTAAATCACCACTATTGAGATCAAAGGTCGCAGCAGAAGTAACTAGAGGGTTACTAGTATTGCCATCTCGCAACACCGATAAGTGATTATTGTTAGTATCCCAACCGTTACGATAGGTATCAAACTCAATCGCCAAACTTTGACTAATACCTACGTTGGCACTACCATAGCCAAGATTGCCACCTCTCAAGCCTAAAGCATTTAATGCCTGAGTATCATTTTGCAGCATAAAGACAAAGCCATCAGCACCGCCACTTCCTCCTGAGAGTTGAAATTGAAACTGAGTGGCAAAAGAGGTGTTAGAGTCAATTGCTAATGGACGATCTAAAAAGGCACTACCAGCCTGGTTTCCGCCATTAGAAGTCAATCTCAGTGCATCACCAGCTTGAGCTGCACTGCCATTTAAAGTTAAAGGCGTAGTATCAGCAAAGTTATCAAAATCAATGACTGGTTCTAATCCCGTTTCATCATCGACAATTGTAACTAAAGCTGTTCTGGGGGCTAGTAAAGTTGCGTCGCCTACTAAATTATCAATTGCAAAGCCAAATTCTTCATTGCCTTCGCCTAAGTTATCATCAATAATATCAATTGTTACGGTTTTGCTAGTTTCGCCATCAGCAAAAGTGATCGTGCCAGAAGTAGTCGTATAATCGTTCCCCGCAGTGGCAGTAGCCTCAATAGTGTCATAATCGATAGAAACTACACCATCGCTACCCTCAGTCCGCACAATGGTTATGTCGACAGTACCATCAGTCTCATTTACCTGATAAGTGTTGGTTGCCAAGCTAATAAAGCCAGGATTAATCTCAAAGTCATTATCTTGAATATTGACCTGGGCTGATGTCACCCCAGAGAGGGTGGCACCCCCTGTCACATTATTGATACTTAAGCTAAAGTTTTCTACTCCTTCAACTAAATCATCTTCAAAGATAGGGATACTAACGGTTTTACTAGTTTCTCCATCAGCAAAAGTCAAAGTTCCAGATTGACCTTGATAATCATTTCCAGCAACTGCTGTATCATTGGCACTGCTATAATCTACGGTCACAACACCATCACTACCTTCAGTACGAGTAATAACGATATCGACTGTACCATCGGCTTCGTTAACCTGATAACTATTAGTTTCTAAGCCTATGACTCCAGGATTGCTGGGATTATTCCCGATTTCAATAATGCCGCGAAAAGTGCCAGCATAGCTATTGGGCATATCATTCCATTGTCGCGCCCCACTAAAATTCATCTGGACATAATCTTCCCCAGCGGTAAAGTTACCATTAAATTTATAGTCATTAGGTTCTCCTGCCGCCCAGTTACGGTAACTACTATTTTCACCGCTCACCCACTGAAAATTACCTTCTTGATTGCTGTCAGTTA
>JBCCDL010000065.1:0-14065 GCA_039030815.1 Cyanobacteria bacterium P01_A01_bin.83
ATTAGTTATTAGTTATTAGTTATTGGTACAAAATTGACTACTAAAAACTAACCACTAAGAACTAAATGCTAAATACTAAATACTAAAAACTACGAGCAAGTACCCCTGAAGAGGTAGGTTTTAAACCCAGAACGATGATAATTGATTTTTTACCCCGCACTTACTTTGCCTTTTGATCAAATTGATGGAGCGTAATCGCTATTTATTAGACACAAGGAGGTGTTACATATGGATTATTTAACCTTTGACAAACTTCCAATAGAGCTACAAAACTTGGCAACCTATGAAGATATTGCTGCACAACAAATTATCTTTCAACAACAAGAAGCAACCAGGTCGATTTATTTTCTACTAGAGGGTCAGCTGAGACTTGCTAGCTTTACTCAAGAGCGTATTATCAACCATTTCTTTATTCTACCTGGAGAGAGCTTTGCGGAGATAGCTCTGTTTGCCGATACCTATTTTTGCACGGCAATCGCCGATTTGCCTTCCCGTATAGCGATTATCAATAAAGAAGTTTTTCACCAAGCTCTGAGGGACTATCCCGAACTAGACAACCTCTATATGAATCAGCTAACCTATCGCTTTAAAACAGTGAAAACACTGCTGGATTTGAGAAGTATACGCTCGGCACGGGAACGTTTGCTACAGTACTTGATACTTCAGATAGAACCTTCGAGTCGAACCCTAATTCTACAGCGTCCCCTTAAAGATCTGGCAATTGAACTAGGTCTATCGGCAGAAGCTCTTTCCAGAACCCTAGCACGTTTGCAGGAAGAAGGCATGATTACTCGCAGGCAAAGAAGTATTACGCTAAATGAAGACTGGTTAACAATCGATAATGAGTAATACAGAATTGATTACAGTCATGGAAAGCTTAAGTCGAAATCCGTAAGCTTCTTGTAAAGCAAATTTGTTTTTGGATTGATAAATAACGATCTAACAAATTAAGGCGATCGCTATTAGTTGATTGTGATATAGTTCTGCTTTGATCGCGAGGATCATGAATTGTTTCTAGCATCGATCGCTTCGCAAACAGATAATACGATTAAGACAATTATGGTCAAATTTGATGCCGATACGATCCTTTAATTCGCCAATTGTGGTCATAAGCCAACATGGTTTCATCTGATCGCAATCATCAATAGTTGTTTCCAAGTAAGAATAAAATACCTTTGCAATTTATGCAAAAGTATTTGGCATAAAAACCTTATTAACATTCATTGTGAATGAAGTTACAGTAAAACTGTTACCAAAAGACAAGAAGAGAAATTTAATTGCTTTAGGTATCTAAGCCCAATTACCGAAGAAAAATGAAGCCGAAAACGTTTTGGTTAATGGCAATCATCTGTGGGCTGGCAGTAGCTAATCTCTACTACAACCAGCCCATCCTAGCTCAAATCGCCCAAAGCTTTGATGCTTCTGCCTCAGAAGTAGGCTGGATTCCTACCCTAACTCAAATGGGCTATGCTTCTGGACTGCTGCTGTTTGTCCCGTTGGGCGATCGCCTGGAAAGACGCAAGCTGGTTATTACAATGCTGGCGATCACAGCATTAGCCCTATTTATGGCTGCATTATCGCCTAGTCTCAGTCTTCTAATTCTGTCGAGCTTTCTTATCGGTGCAGCTACGGTAATGGCTCAAATCCTGATACCGTTTGCCACCAACTTAGTTAGCGAAAAGATTCAAGGCAAGATTATTGGTAATCTGATGAGTGCCTTATTCGTGGGGACACTATTTGCTAGACCCCTTGGTGGTTGGTTGGGAGAACAATGGGGATGGCGTAGTATCTATTGGCTAGCTGGGGTGATGATGCTGTTGCTAGCTTTGGCTTCAACAAAGTTACTGCCCAAAAGCCAGCCCAGATCGAAGTTGAGTTATCAACAGCTATTGCGATCGCTTCTAACGTTAATTAAAACCTATCCCGCTTTACGATCGGCAAGTATAGTTCAAGCCATGCTATTTGGTGGGTTTAGCGTTTTTTGGTCAACTCTGGCTTTCTTACTAACTCGTCCTCCTTATAACTATGGCAGTCAAGCCGTTGGTTTATTCGGTCTAGTTGGTATTGCAGGAATTATTGCTGCTCCAATATTAGGCAAGTTAGCAGATAAAGGTGACGCCAAAACACTGCGGTCGATGGTCAAGGTGGCAGTAATTCTAACGCTCGCCTCTTATTTAATCTTCTGGCAGTTAGGAACGCAACTATGGGGACTAGTTATCGGTAGTATCTTGCTCAATCTAGGCAGTCAGGGCGGACTAATCGCCAATCAGGTCAAGATTTATCGTCTTGATCGCAATGCTCGCAGTCGTCTCAATACCGTATTTATGGTGGCGACATTTACAGGAGCATCTCTTGGTTCGGTTTTAGGTGCCTACGGCTGGAGTATCGCTCAATGGACGGGGGTGTGTATTGCAGGACTGCTATTAAGCTTGGTCGCAGCGATTCAACTTTGGTTTTGGGTCAAGCATTCTTCAAAAGAATAAGCGGATTAATCTAATTCAATTTTTTTAACAGTTACACAACATAGGTGAAAATTATGACTACAACTACTCAAACACTCAAACTACTTACCCCTGCTACCCTTGGCAATCTCGAATTAGACAATCGCGTAATTATGGCTCCCTTGACGCGCTGTCGTGCGGGTGCTGGTAATGTTCCTCAGCCGATGAACGTGATTTATTACACTCAAAGGGCGGGTGCGGGATTAATTATTAGTGAAGCGACTCAAGTAGCCAGAAATGGTTTGGGTTATGCTAATACTCCAGGAATCTATAGCCAAGAGCAAATTGAAGGCTGGAAACCAATTACCAAAGCCGTACACGACAAAGGTGGTAAAATATTTTTGCAAGTATGGCATGCAGGAAGAGTAGCACATCCAGACTTGTTAGAAGAGGGTGATCTTCCTGTCGCTCCTAGTGCGATCGCAGCAGATTATCTAGCCGATCTGCCTACAGGACAAGTTCCCCACGTTACACCAAGAGAATTAAAGCTAGAAGAGATTCCTCAGGTTATCGAACAGTTTCGCCAAGGAGCTAAAAACGCACTTGAAGCAGGCTTTGATGGTGTAGAACTTCATGGTGCCAACGGCTACCTACCCGAACAATTCCTGAGAGATAATTCTAATCATCGCACTGATGAATACGGTGGCTCGTTAGAAAATAGAGCGAGGTTTATGCTAGAAGTCACCCAAGCTCTAATCGATGTGTGGGGTAAAGACAGAGTTGGAGTACGTTTAGCACCCAGCAGTACTTTTAACGATATGCACGGCACCGATCTTCCAGCCACCTTTACCTATGTCGTCCGAGAATTAGACCGTATGGGTATCGGCTATCTTCATATTGTCGAACCACGGATTAAAGGCAATGTCACCATTGAAGATGATGGTACTGGTTTGGGGGCAAAGTTTTTCCGTCCTATTTTCAGTGGCACAATTATTACTGCTGGGGGTTACACAAAAGAAACAGGTGAAGAAGTTCTCGAAAATGACGATGCCGATCTAGTGGTTTATGGTCGTCTGTTTGTGGCTAATCCCGACTTGCCAAAACGTTTTGCTTTGAATGCCGAGCTGAATAAATACGATCGCAGCACCTTTTATACCAGTGGCGAGGAAGGCTATATCGACTATCCCAGTTTGGATGATGCTTAAAGGATAATAGTCTTAAGGGTGTAATATATAATGCGATCGCTAAAAACTTTCGGGCTTGACAACTCATATCCGCTATATTGAAAATAGTCGATTTGGTAAGAATCAATGCGAGTCTTATCCCCTTACGGTAAAAATGTTGAGATCGAGCTAAAAAAGATTTATGGTTTTAATTCCCTCGATGCCACTATAGAATTTATCGTTCGCCATCTTCAGCAGCAATATCAGCTTCAAGAAGTCGAAGTCGAATCACTGCACATTGCTTATGGATTAGTCGCTAAGTTCAAAGCAAAAAGCGGTATATACCATCTAAAATTTGCCTCCCGTAGTATGCATCCCAACCCAGAGCAGCTTTTCCCATGGCTGGATTTTGCCCGTCAGCAGGGAGTCTTAGCACCTGAAGTAGTTTCTACTATCGATGGTTATAAGTACTTGTCTCCGCTAAAAAATATAAGTTCGGATTATGACATTGTTTACTTAATGCACAATATTCCAGGTTGCCCTATGCAAAAAGCTCGCGAACCATTGTTGAGACAGTATGCAGAAGCAATGGCTCAATTTCATCGAGTTGGTTTAGAGTATCCACATATCGTGCAGGGAAATGATGAAACTTGGGCAGGTAAATGGCAAGATTCTCAAGAGCTATATTGTGAATTAAAAGATAATCCATCGATACCGCAAAAGCTTCTGTCAGAAGCAATACAGATAATTGAGAAGACAAAAGTACGCGCTCTAACACCAACCATTATTCATGGAGATTTTCGTTTTTGCCATGTTTTCTTTAAAGATAATATTCTAAGCGGTCTTATCGATGCAGATGAATCTACTCAAGGAGAACGTTTGATTGAGTTGTGTTACGGTTTAGTTAGTGGCTCTTCTCCCGCAAGTGGGAGTCTTTTGACCTTCGAGCAACTCCGCAGTACTCTGGCGATATATCATCAGTGCTTACCGCTAAGTAAGTCCGAGCAATCTATGCTTAAGGGAGTTTTTGCTTGGGCATTTCTGGAGACACTCCTTAGTCTGTCTGAATCTCATGCTACCGATCAAGATATCAGTATGACCTTAAGACTCTTTCATGCAGTACTTGAGGCTTCAAAAGAAGAGTTGTTATGCAGAGTGTAATTGGTGAAATTATGTGAGTCATCTATTCTCGGTCGCTCTTAGTGGTTAGCGGTTCGTCTCTTTGTATAAAACTTAGATAGTTCGATTAGTGGAATAATATAGCGACCACTCTGTCGTTCCGCGATACTTGGTTTGTTTGCTTACTCATTTGTCAAACGGTAAAAGCCTAATTTCTATTTTAGGTATACATTACAGACCTTAAATATTTATCTAAAAGCGATCGCTTTGTGTACCAGTTGAGATGCAAGATACACAGATTATTCTAGATTGTTAGCTTTGGAGATTGCCAGCAATGACTCATTTATTTGAACCCTTAGAGATTAGAAATGTGACTCTTCGTAACCGAATTGCCATGTCGCCGATGTGTCAATATAGTGCCAAAGATGGCTTCGTTAATGATTGGCATCTAGTTCATTTAGGTTCGAGAGCAATTAGTGGGGCGGGATTGATTGTCATGGAAGACACCGCAGTCTCTCCTGAAGGAAGAATTAGCTCTGGCGACCTTGGCATTTGGTCGGATGCTCATATTGAACCACTAAAACGAATTAGTGATTTTATGTCTGCTAATGGTGCTGTGCCTGGGATTCAACTCGGTCACGCAGGACGTAAAGGTAGTTCCTCTCTTCCCTGGGAAGGAGGTAAGCCTGGTTCAGAAGGTCGTCATCTAGGTCTGGATGAGGGTGGTTGGAAAATCGTCGCGCCTAGTGCAATTCCCTTTGGTGGCGATCGCCCTAGAACCCCCAAAGAGGCGACTTTAGAAGAGATTCAGACTATTAAGGAGGAATTTCGACAGGGAGCGCGACGTGCTAAAGAGGCTGGATTTAAATTCTTAATGCTTCATGCTTCTCATGGTTATATATTTCAAGAATTTTACTCGCCAATTACTAATCACCGCAATGATAAGTATGGAGGCAGTTTTGCTAATCGGATTCGTTTTCTTTTGGAAGTTGTGCAGTTGGTGCGTCAAGAATGGTCTGAGAATTTACCGTTGAGTGTCAGGTTATCTGCACAAGACTACATTGAAGGCGGATGGACACTTGATGAAACAATTGCCCTGACTCATAAGCTTAAATTAGAAGGTGTCGATCTCATTGACAACATGGCATTTGGGGCAAATGCTACTGGGGCAAATGTTCCTTTTGCTCCCGCATTTCTAGTTAAGGATGCTAGCACCATTAAACAAGAGACTGGATTACTAGTAGCAGCTAGTGCGCTTTCCGATCCTGTCAACGGAACAAAGCCTGAATTTGTTAACGAACAAATAGCTAGTGGCAATCTCGACTTGGTTTTTTTAGGACGCGAGTTACTGGTAAGTCCCTACTGGGTTCAACAAGCTGCTAAAACGTTGGGACATACAGACAAAATTAGTCTTCCAATTCAATATGCTCACTGGCTTTGAAAAAAAGCTGGTTTAGAGCAGGCGATGCCGACCGCTAGCTGAGTCCTACGGACTTGCTTAGTCTGACGACTTGCTCCGCAAACGCAACCGCGATCGCTCTTTGCTTAAATAATTCGATGAGTAGAATGGTATCGAGATCGCTAAAATAAAAATATATACAATGTGCGATCGCTCATTCTCTAATCAATTTTAATAACAACATAATTAGAGATACGATCTCGCAAGCATCTTTAGGTTGTACAAACAATCTCAATGGTCTGGCTTGCAAACTATAGTTCGAGTTGTCCGCACTCACTATCTTTGGAACAAGACCACCCAACAAGTCATGTTCTATCTTAGTTCTCTGCCACCTGATGCTCCAAAACTAGGTAAGGCAATCCGACAACATTGGTCAATTGAAAATCAACTTCCAAGATAGAAAAGGGATAAATTAGATATTGTCAATAGCCTGAAACAAGCTGTGATAAAGGTTTTATTCAATAATTATCCTTAACAGTTCTTCCAAAGATTGTTTTTTAATTCTTCTAGAAGAAATATGCCCTACTCCCAGGATCACCTCATCGTAGGTTTCAACATCTTTGAGGTATCCAGGGGGATAATGTTCGATCCACATCACCTTATAGGGAGCCAAACCAAACTTATAACAGACAAGATTAATTAAGGTTGACGCCTCATCGGTAATCGAACGACCAGGATTATCAGGTAGTTCTGAAACAATGATTATTGTTTGATTAAACGCCATTTTATAAATTCTTAGGCGGCAATGGCAGTTTCCTTTAGCAGTATCAGAATACCAGGTAAACAACATATCAACATCCAAAGTAGCTGCTGATTCAGAGAAGCTCAATTTCCTTGCCTCCATTAATGCCCAACCCGCTAGACATAAAATGTCACAGCGATTTATGCTCACAATATCATTATTTATATAGCTCTAAATGGCTCCACCTAAATAAATACATAATAAAAATTGACACAATAGCGAGTATCTATTTCCAATGCCCAATGCCCAATCCCTAGCACCTAAATAATTATCCTTAAGCAAGATTAAGTAACTCTAATAATTCTGCCTCACTTAGTTGAGCAATACCTAGTTTTTCTGCTTTGGCTAATTTAGAACCAGCATTTTCCCCCAACAATAAATAGTCGGTTTTTTTGCTAATTGTGCCAGTGACTTTTCCTCCTGCCTGTTCGATTAGTTTTTTTGCTTCATTTCTTTTTAAACTGGGAAGTGTGCCTGTAATGACAAAAGTTTTACCTGTTAAAATTTGCTCAGATTGATCAAGATCATGGTTAGGATCTGTGACAGCAAAGCTTAATCCTGCTGCTTGTAGCTGTTGAATTAAAGTCTGATTAGCGGCAACTCTAACCCATTCAAACACTGATTGGGCAATTTCTTCACCAATACCATATACAGCCTCGATAGATTCAAAAGAAGCTTGAGATAGCTGTTCAATAGTAGGAAAACTCTCGGCTAATATTTTGGCGTTAACGCTACCTACATAACGAATACCCAAACCATATAAAAGCCTGTCATAGCTTTGATGTTTAGATTCAGCGATCGCATTTACCAAATTGGCGGCGGATTTGGTTCCCATTCTCTCTAAACTAGCTACTTGTTCTACAGTAAGAGCATACAAATCGGCAACAGAAGCAACCAAGTCATTTTGAATTAGTAAAATGGCAATTCTTTCCCCTAAACCTCTGATATCTAGAGCATTACGGCTAGCCCAGTGAATAATACTGCCCCGCAAAATTGCAGGACAAGAACTGTTAACACAACGGGTAACCGCTTCATCTTGAGGACGTACTAGGGTGGAACTGCATTCTGGGCAATTAGTGGGCATTTGATAGGGAACTGTGTTGTCAGGGCGTAGCTCAGGTAACACACGAACAACTTCAGGGATGATTTCTCCTGCCTTGCGAATAATTACCGTATCCCCAACTCGAATATCCAATTGGGCAACGCGATCGCTATTATGCAGAGTTGCCCTTTGTACTGTTGTTCCCGCCAATTGTACAGGTTCCATAACAGCCATTGGAGTGACTGCCCCTGTGCGACCTACATTGACAATAATTTCTTTGACTATAGTGGGAGTTTCCTCAGCAGGATATTTAAGAGCGATCGCCCAACGGGGAAACTTTTGGGTAAATCCTAGCTGTTGTTGTAGCGAATATTCATTTAGCTTAACTACAACTCCATCAGTCATGTAGGGGAGGCTTTTTCTTCCTGTATCCCACTGTTGAAAATAGTCTTGCACCTCTTCAGTCGATTTACATAGCTTACGATTGGGATTAACTAAAAATCCCATTTGTTGTAGTAACTCTAATGAATCCCACTGGGATTTAACTGCACCATGGTGAGTTGAAGAGGACACGGTGTCGGAGGTCTCCTCCGACACGTGAGATGTCCGTTCAGGATCTAAGTGCAAAGTATAGGCAAAGAAATTTAGCTTACGCTGGGCAACAATCCTCGAATCAAGCTGTCTCAGGGTTCCTGCGGCGGCGTTACGCGGGTTAGCAAATAAAGTCTCTGCTGAATTGGCTCTTTCTTTATTAATAGCGTCAAAAACATCTAAAGGTAAAAACGCCTCTCCTCTAACCTCGACTTTGGCAGGAGGATTATCTAGCTTTAACTTTAAAGGTATAGTGCGAATAGTTTTAATATTCTGGGTAATTTCTTCTCCCGTTATCCCATCACCACGGGTAGCGCCCCTTACTAAAATACCGTTTTCATAAGTTAATGCGATCGCACTACCGTCAATTTTTAATTCACAGACATAAGAAAATTGAGGAATCTCTTCCAATTGTTTCTGCCAGCGTGTTTCCCATTTAGCCAATTCTTCAAAGTTAAAAGCATTTTCCAAACTGTAGAGGGGAATATTATGTTTTACGGACGTAAACCTGGATGCGGGCTGATCACCAACCCTCTGCGTCGGACTATCCCTAGTAATTAATTCAGGATACTGGGTTTCAAAATCCTGCAACTGTCGGTATAGCTGGTCATATACTCCATCCTCCATAATGGGATTATCAAGAACATAATAGGCATAACCTGCCTGCTGTAATTGTGTTCTCAATTGAATAACTTTTTGTCTAATTTGCGTCGTCAAGGTCATAGTTTGGCAAATGGCAGAGAAAACCCTAATTAAATTACCCTTTAATAAATTACTGATTACTAATTATTAATTAAATTCTCTTTATTTTCAGGCGAGATTTGCCAGGTTAAATTAACTAAGCTATTAAAAATTGCCGCAGCAACACCAGCACCACCTTTATCATTCTCAAGGCAAATATAAGGTACTAAAAACTCAATTAAACGTTGTTTACTGTTGTCCCCAAAAGTAGGGGGAGTTGCGATCGCTAAACGGGGTTCAATTACTTTGTTTTGTAGTAAAGTAATTAAGCTAGACATTGCCGCCTGATCTTGACCCACTATAAAAATGCTCTGAGGATATTTGCTTGCCAATATTTCTAATCCTTGAGCAGCCTTAGTCGTTTTTTTAATCACATCACCTTTGGTTGTCCCGCAACAGTAAACAGGATTGCCAAAAGTTTTTTGCAGTTGAGGGACAATACTAACCTGGATCTCTGGAACATCAACAATAATTGGGGTTCTTGCTGTAACTGCATTAGCTCCCAAAACTAGTGCGTCATCAGAAAACTTGAGGAGGGATTGATAATCGAGATCGGCAGTGACATAAATAACTTGACGAATAATTTCGTATTGAGCAGGAGTAATATTTCTGGCGATGTCCTCAAGTTGAGAATCAATTATTGCCAGGGAAGAAGCCTTGGTAAAACCTAAATCCATCTGTATATCCTACTTTGATTGTGAGTCACAGCACAGTTTTTAAATCATAAGATCATACAATACAATGTCTTACATCGCCTAACCATGACTTGTAAAACCCTAGGACTTACTCATAGTTGGTAGATGTTACTAGATTCAGATCACTAAGATCAATCAAAATAGCTGCCATTGCTTACTACTTAATCTTCTCAACTGATGCAAGCGCTTGTTAGTATAAAATTGATCGACCCTAGACCAATTATGTACTGCTGATGCCTTGATGCTGATTGCCCAAGACCAAATATGAGCCATCTGAGTTAACGCTTGTAAAGAGGAAGTTTCTGCTTCAGTTAATTTTTGGACATTTTGGTATCCGACAAAAAAAGCATCTCGCACTTTACGATTAATTCCTGCGTTTAAAGAAACCTGCAAAAATTTGGCTAAATCAAAAACCCGCCAGCCATAGCCACACTGGTCAAAATCGAACAGAGTGATTTGATTATCTGAAGTGAAGTGAACATTTCCACTATGAGGATCTCCCCAACATACACTCCAAAGGGGAGCTTTAGCTTCTAAACAACTTACTTGCTGTTTGATCTTATATATTCTTTCGGTTAAATAGGATAGATCCTCGCAGCAACGGTCAAAATAAGGAGAAATTATGTCTAATGAATCATCTAATAAATATTTGAGATCTAATGGTTGACGAGGGGTAGCATTATCGAACTGTAAAGAAGTTTGGTGGATTTGTCCTAATGTCTCACCCAATAGTGTGCTTTGTTCAATACTTAAATCACCTTGAGGTATTTCCCCTGGAGCGTAAGGAAAAAGAGCTGCATAGCGATCGCCTTCCACTGCTTTAATAGTCACAAAGAGCTGACCCAAGGTAGTTTTCAGTGGACTGGCGACAGGCAAATCATGTTGATGTAGAAAATCAAGATATTCTAATTCAAACCGAATATCGGACTGAGAACGCCAGTGATGATGAGATATTTTAAGAATGTAGGATTGAGTATCTGTCTCAATCAGATAAATATCGCTCAGACCACGATACCAAAATATACAACGATTGACTGCCCCTATTTCATACTCTGTTAGCACTCCTTCAATTAAGGCTTGGGGAGATAGAGTAGAGTAGATGGCTGGAAACACACCCATCGCTACCATAGGATAAAAATTGTAGGTTTACTAGTTACAAGTTGGTCTGCCCCAAGCAGCAGTTAAGTTATAAAGCCAAAAGTCATGATTTTGACTTGTGGACTCAGTTCCTGCCTCTGACCAGAACTTTGTAGACATTTTATCTATCTAAGTTACCTGTTACTCAACCCTCAAGAAGTAACAATAGATACCAAAGGCTAATGATGAGCTGAGAGTCTTCGCTCTAGCTATTAGCTTCAATCAAATGCACTTTTAGGAGTTAAACCGCATCCAGTTTGAGACCTGGAGTTTTTAAGTTATAGTCATTTCAAATAAGAATGATACAAATTTTCAGCTCGTATAGATTTCTTCCCAGTCCCTAATCCCCAACGGTGCGCGTACATGCGGGACAGGGCGAATGCCCAGATTGCGCTCACAGAGGCTATCGCAATCCCTAATCCCTCGGACAAACAAATTAGAGTGTCTCAAAATTAACTGAAACGACTATAACTGTTCGTATTGATATAAATGGCTATGAAGCCTCCAGCGACTAACCGCAAGGCGGTGTAGTCGTGGTATCTGGTTGATCACCATGATCGGTTTTAGCCCACAATGATGACAAACTTACCCAGCTTCTAGGTTTACTGCCAGAATTTTTACTGGCGAGTAACTTACCGTGTTTAGTGGCAAGTTTAAGTTTAAATGCGATGTATCTAGCTGTAATATTGTACGAAGCACTTAAATCTATGGCGTATCTTTTGCCAGTAGCAAAAGTTCCAAGTGCATAGTTATCTTGATCTCTTTTAACTTTACCCGTTCCGTCGTAGGCAAAACTCGATGTACCTCGTGCGTTAACGGCTACTATTTTGATACCATGCTCTTGTCCTAGCTGCTCTAGCCTGTCGGCAATAGCAGACTTAACCCAACCATGAAATCTTTGTTTAAGACTAGATTTACGTTTTCCTCCTTTTGGTTTCCAGTTACGAAGATTTTCTATCACTACTGTTGAAGCATTGTTAGCGATAGCGAAATTAATGATTTGTTTAGCTGTTTGATTGGCTATATTTTTATTGATATTAGCTGCTTTGCGATAATGAAGTTTGGCAAAGCCTTGATGTAGTTTTTTGGTTAAACTAGCTTTTTTTCTAATTCTGGCTAAATGCTTATCACGCTTGTCCAATAAAGCTCCATCATGGATAAATTTTCGAGCATAAACTAATCCTGATTTATCTACAATCGAGCAAACAGCAGTAGTATTCAAGCCGATATCTACACCACAATACTTATCTAATTCCTTCTTCTTGGTTATGGGAATTTGATAGGGAACTGAGAGACTAGCAACACCATTTTTAACTACCAGCGTAGGTGACAACTGCCTAGTTCCAGGTATTAAATGGCGACGTGCCAGACTATCTATTTTTACAGACTCCCACTGCCAGTCATTATTCTTGTAAATTTTAATTTCTGCTAGTGAATAATTAGATGCTATTTTTAGGCACTGATTTTTATACAAGTCTGGGTATACACCGCAGCTAGTATTTAATCTTGGCGGTTTTGCCAATCTTGTCTTTCTTATTCCCCCTTGCCAATCTCGATATTTGGTCTGAAATGATGATACATGACCAATAGCATCATTGATTGCTGCACGTCTCAAGTAAGAAGGAAATTTATACAGCTTTGTGCCTAGTCCGAAAAATTTACCATACTTAGGGTTGGAGTTATCTTTAGTAGCATGAAATAATTGCTCTACATATCTCTGCTTTGTCTCACAAGCTGCTATTTGTTTCCAGCGTAAGTTGACAATAGAAATCAGACGACGAACCATGTCGCGATAAATAGCTACCGTGTCTTCTAGAGTCACTAATTGGTCTTTAGTCGGCGACAAACGCCATTTGTCTGTTCTAATTATCTGGCTCATAGTAAAATTACTTTATCAGTTACCTACAAAATAACTCAAGCTCATGAGAACCATGAATCATGCTGCATTTGAGATTTATTACCATCTTACTTTGCAGATTAAATACAGACACAAGTTGATTACTGAGGAGATGCTACAAAGACTAGAATCGATATTTAGAAACACCTTAAATAAATGGCGATGTAATATTATTAGTTTTTCTGGGGAGACAGACCACATCCATGTACTTTTTGAAGCACATCCATCCCTTAATCTGTCTCAATTAATAGCCAACTTGAAAACTGTTAGCTCCAGATTAATTAGAAAAGAATACTCTGAATATTTAGCGAAATATTTTTGGAAACCTTATTTTTGGTCTAGTAGTTATGGTTTAAAATCTATTTCAAAAGGTGCTGAGTTTGATGTAATAGTTAGATATATTCAAAACCAAGAAAGGGCTTGCCCGCATCTAAGACCACAACCGTAAAGTTGAGGACACGTTGCCTGGGGTCTCCCCAGGCACGTGAGCTGTCCGTATCGCCTCGTCTAACTAGCGGGTAAGTCTTCGACACAGCGTGCTACGCACGCAAGCGCGCTCCTTAGAGCGTCGCGCTTGGGCGCATAGCCCTGTCCCGTAGTATGCGACGAATGAAATCTAATCAAAGTAAGTTCAGCATCTTAAAATTCCCAGCCCCAGTCACAGTAACCTTCAAAAGTTTTGCGATCGCTAGATTGATTAGTTTGGTTAGTATAGCAATTATCTTCAGTTTGCTCAAGTTCAAAAGTTCCTGACCACTCGTTGCTTTGAAAACTTATCTCTTCAGAATTAACTTCGATTTGATCGTTGCGATTATTTCTTTCTTCAACTTGGTTATTATTTTCCCAAGTATTTTGCGGTGCGCTTACTTCAAGATCTATTCTTTCAGAGCTAGTTTTAGTTTGTGACATAGCTGTAGCAGGAATAATTATGCTAACGATACTAGTAATACCAACAATTACCAAAGCTCTAACACTCATAGCCGATCTCCGTCTTTGTATACTTAGAATAAATTTTCTCAAACTGATTTCTAAAATTAC
>JBCCDL010000066.1:0-13979 GCA_039030815.1 Cyanobacteria bacterium P01_A01_bin.83
ATTTTGACCAGAAGCAGTGGGAACAGCCCACATACCGACTCCTGAAGGGAAGATATAAGAACTAACTGCTGCTTCAGGTGTCTGCTGCATGGAACCAAACAAAGAACCAGCCATCCGCATGGACTCAGTTTCCTTAGTCATACCAAACACATCACTGTATAGCCTTTCGCTCTTGGCTGCATCCGCTCCCAAGGCTTGTTTTTTCGCTGGTGGAACCAATGTATACTGAGTTTTTCCTCGTAAATCATCATCCCAGTTGACGGTAATAAAGGCATCTTCAATCCAGTCTGAGGGGTAAACAGGAGGAATACTTACCGCCGCCGAACGAGCTAACACTAGCCAGCGTCCATCGGCACAACGGTATCCAATGTCGGCTATATAATCGCGATCGCTTACAGGGATCGGTAGGTACCATTCCCGTGCCATCTCATCACAGAGATATTCCTGAACGCTATGAGGAGCCTGATGATTGATATCAACGTCTGTAACATCATAAATTCTCAGAGCTAGCTGCTGCCCTCCTTGACGGCGCAATTCTTCCTTATGCTCACTAGGTACATCCCAGTAAGCATATGCCCATTGAGGATCACGAGGCATCAACATAATTCTGCTTTCCCCATATCCATCGGGAAGCTCTCCTAAATCTTGATCGACGGAAGCAAGGTTTTCCATAAGGTCATCATTTTGACCTACTTCAAATTTTGTGCCTTTCACTTGTTGTTCCTCCTGCATATCTGATTGATCCTGAGAAAATCTTTCTTGTTCTGTTTTATTAATTGCTTCCCTAATGGAAGCGAGCAGTTGCGCTTTGCGCATGCGACTATATCGGGATATTTTATATTCGCTGGCAACTTTCCTTAGCTGCCGCAAGGTCATCTCTTCTAGTGGTGGACGTTCTTTTGCCATTAACTTAGAGCCCCTGATTAGTTAGACGATATTGAGCTGCTAGCAGCATTGTGTAAAACGGTGATAAAGTTGCGATACTTTATCGTTGTTTTTCAACCTTAATTAACTAGCGTCTACTTGATCATTCATTATTTTCTTTTTATATATTTGTGGGAAAGGTTTTAACCACTTGTATAAGTTATAGCAACAAAATATTAACTGGGGATCAAGATAAAACTATTTAAATCCGCTTTTCAACGATTTTACTAGGTTATGGCTCTATTAATGTCATAGTTTAATAACATTTATTCCAGCTCAAGGGGATCGCATCTGATTTTATGTCACCATTTCATAACTTATGCTTGATCGGATTTTGGTATTGTGGGCACAGCTTGGACATCAGGGAGCGAATTTTCTGGTTGTACTTCTGGCTTAATTCTTTCTTGATTGAATTGATTTGGTTTCCTCGTCATGCCAAATTTATGGAGTAAATAATATGCTCCACTTCCCAAAACTGCTCCTACAGCCAAACCAATCGCAATCAACTTGATAAAAATGTTGGCAATCTGCTGTTTGCGGGCAGCAACATTTTTAGCTGATATGTTGGTATCAATCTGATCGAAGTTTTTTGCTGAGTCGTTGTTCTGAGAAGAATCTAAATTGTTATTATCGTCTAATGGGAACATAATTAACGCTAAAATTTAGTACAACAAATATTCTGTTTTAGAATGTCTAAATATAACAGCTTGAGCCATTTTTGACTGTCTAATTTTTGTTTAACTCAGCTGATTAGGCAACAAAAAAGCACCCATAAGAATGAGCGCTTTGATGCATAACTTGTAAAAATTATCAAAAAATTTGTCTTAGTTAGATTAGAGTTTACGCAACAGGATAGACGCTAACTTTTTTCTGACTTCTAGTTCTATACTCAAACTTAACTTCTCCATTAATCAGAGAATACAGAGTGTCATCCTTGCCGCGTCCAACATTATTACCAGGATAATAACGTGTGCCTCTTTGACGAACCAAAATACTTCCTGCTGTTACCTCTTGACCTCCATAACGTTTTACTCCTAATCTTTTAGAGTTAGAATCGCGTCCGTTACGAGTACTCCCAGTTCCTTTCTTATGTGCCATATTTTTCTATTTCACCTAATTTAACTTTAGACTATGATATTTAATTAACTTATTCCGCCGCGGTAGATTCCGCTTCGGCAGATTCTGCTTCGGTAGATTCCGTTGCGCTAGATTCCGCTTCGGCAGCAGCAACGACTGAGCCATTAACACTAATAGAATTAATCATCAGACGAGTCAACTCTTGACGATGACCACGCTTCTTGCGAGTCTTCTTTTTAGGCTGCATTTTGTAGACGATGACTTTTTTGCCACGTCGATGACGCATAACCGTTCCTTCAACAGTAGCACCTTCAATAAAGGGGCGACCAACTGTGATTTCGTCTTCGTTGTTAACCAATAAAACTTTGTCTAGAGTGTAGCTAGATTCAGGATCGGCAGCAAGTAGGTTGATATCGTAAAAACGACCTGGTTCAACCCTAAATTGTGTTCCGCCTGCTTCAACAATTGCGTAAGCCATGAAAAATTTTCTCGTATTGTATATTGCCGTAAGGGTAGTCAAACCAAGGGGTTCTTTAGCCTATATTCAAGGACTAAGTGACATTGAGAATGACATTTGATGTTTAAAACCCGCTCCGAGCAAGTTATTTAATGCCCAATCTATCATTATCCTTACTAATTGCGCTTTTGTCAAACTCCCGCGTACATGCAGGACAGGGCGAATGCCTCTGCTGACAAGGGTAGACTTTTTACATTTGAGCCTGAAATCGAGAAAAGGGAGACCAGGAAGACAAGGAGACAAGGGAGCAAAAACTGATTATTTCGTGACCATGATAGTAGTCACTCACTGCTTTGTTAAAAATCTACAGTGAAGTGAGGAATACCTCTGTGGGTCGCTCGTCAAAATATTTCCATGGTTAAGTCATCATAAAATGACGGTAATTAATTTGTTAGTTCGGCAAATAAGCAGTTAGTATGGTCTGGAACTTTGGTTAGAGATGGAGAATCAACTCCCCTGCGGCAAGAAATTACGCAAAACAGTCCCAATAAATTTACTGCAACTTATTTTGTATCTACAAAGAAGCAACAATGGATACCTGTAGTTGATGAGATTTGTGAACGTCAGAAATAGAAATTAACAAATTAATTTATGGAATTAGACATAATTTTCAAAGTTTTTGTGGGTAGTGTTGGCGTTACTTTCTTATCCTGGTTAATTGTTCATTTCAACGGTAAAACTTTACTAGGAGTTTATGATTTAGTTATTGCCTTCATTACTAATAAAAGTAAGTTTGGTAATGTACCTCAAAGCTGGTTATCAGTCGCTAGTGAAACTGAAGTAATTTTGTTGGGTATAACTCCATTAGCGATCGCATCTTTGATTAGTACTAGTGGTGGAAATTGTTTCAATAGCGTTAAAACTTTGTTGATTACTGAAGCTATTGTCTTCGGATTTTTTTTGCTTATTTCTCCTCGCTTAAAGCAAAGTAATAATTTTTGGGGGCAAGAATTTTATGCTTCTGGTAGGCTAGTTTTTGTAATGGGGATAGCCTGGTGTTTGATCTTTGCAATCTGGGGATATTTGGCGATTGATCCTGCTGTTAATCAGGGAATTGATCGCTTGCTGGCTAATGGTAACGTTGATATGTGGTTTTATGTTAGAAGATTTGCTGCTTACACCGTTGATAATCTTAGTTTTGATAACGAACCTGCGTGTTTTTATCTACAAATTAGTCCAAAAAAGCTAAGTTCTTTTATCGGCTCAATTATTGTTAATGGTTCGCCGAATACTGTATATGGTATTACTCTGTTTCAAGGTTTATTGGGCTGTAGTTTGTTTTTAGCCTTATTTGGTAACTGGCAAAATTATCACTATCAAGGTCAAAGGTTATCAAAACAAGCAACTATTTGGGCTATTATTTGGGCATTCTTTTCTCCACCAGTTTTTTGGTTAGTTATTACTTCTTACTTATCTAACGCCTTATTCGTTACGATCTTTATTTTAGGTTTGACTGCCGCCCGTAGAGTATGTCTCAATCAAAATAAGTATAGTTTTCATGCTACGCCTATTTTACTGTTTAGCTTTATTCTTAATGTTTTTTCTTTCTATATAGTCTTGTTGCCAGTAGCTTTGATCTTTTATCTAGCAACTATAATTATTTATCAATACGAGCAATATTTATCATCAGAACTAGGAGTTAAAAATTTTGCAAAGTTAATGTTGACTGCGGGAGTTAGTATCTTAATCTGCTGTATTTTATTTAGCCATCAAATAAATCTGACAGAAGTCGCAGGAAACCTAAATGCTCTGAAGGAACATGGGAAGAACTTTGTTCCGTTAAATCCTTGGAGTTTAATTCAAGAAAAGCCCAACCCAATGCCTAATATCAAAGATTTTGGAGTTTGGTTTAATGTTGTAGTGGGAACTATATTTTCTACATTAGTTTTAAGAGTAATATGGCATAAGATTATAGACTTGAGGAATTCCCAAAAAGCTAATCCTATCTATATTAAAGATTTAATTGCTGCGGCATTTGTCTTAGTAATTTATCTGCTGTATTTCTTAGCCTATATTCCTCTTGAATTTACTTATCGCTTAGGTAAATTTGCCGTTTCAATTCTATTTCCCCTAGCTACAGTTGCTACTTTACCCACGATCTTGTGGTTTCGCGATCGCTTTTATCGTCATAAATCACGACTATTCCAATTAGGCTGTTTTGCCTTATTAATAGTCCATATTATCTTACATATTGATAAAACATTATATTTAGGAGCGCAGCCAGCAGGAAAATATGATCTCGTTTCCACAAGCCAAATAGAGAATATTGAAAGCTTAACCATTATTGGCTGCTTAAATACCTCCGTTAGCCAAAAATATCAAAAAATATTGGGTTTGGACTTAGCCCAACATTATCCTCATTTAGCAATTAATGTAATTACTAATAAAAGTTTAATGGATGATTTTCCTGCTTCAGAGGCGGTCTTAAAGGGTAAAGATACCGTAGGCAAAAATAAAAACTTATGTATTTTTGAGATTAATTTGTAGTTGATAATAAACTTTTACAAAACAAAAGAGATACTATTAACAGTATCTCCTTTGAAATTTAATTAACCCAATTAAAACGTATTTTTATGAGCCAGCTATTTTATAAAATATTTTGCTGGCGATATTTATAACCTTATTTATAATTTAAATCATATTCCCGTAATTTAGTCGAAGCTGTGATCTGCCGCACACAGTTACGCTAAATTTGATAGATATAATGCCAGCCAATAAATGAACGGTGAAACAATAAGTGCTGGTAAAAAAGAAGCGACTCTGATTTTAACTAATTCTAATAAATTAAAGCCGATTGCCATAATCATTAAACCGCCAATCCCTGTAATTAACAATAAGTAAGGATTATTATTGATTGAGGGTAAGATATTAGCGATTGACCCTGCAACTAAAGATAATCCTCCCTGATAAGCTAAAATAACTATCGTCGAAAATCCAACCCCAACTCCATAAATATTTGCCAAAGGAATTGCAACTAATCCATCCATAGTTGCTTTTAAGATCAGTAGAGTATTATCTCCAGTTAGTCCATTATTTAAACTACCAATTAAAGTCATTGGTCCGATACAAAACAAAAGACTGCTAGCCACAAACCCTTCCGTAAATAAATCCTTACCGCGAAACCGCTGTTTCAACCACTCCCCAAGAGCAGTTAATTTAGATTCAATCTGCAATAACTCTCCTGCAACTCCACCAAGAATGATGGCAATAAGCCCCAAGACTGCACCGTTAATTTCTCCTACCTGAACTTGCATCATACTATCTGCCATATTTAAACCAATCCAAACTGTCAGCAAGCCAATTCCTTGAGTAATAATAGTTTGTATGTTGGGTGAAAGATAACCTCTGAGGAGTAAACCCAAACTGGTTCCTATCAAAACTGTAAAAATATTAATCCAGGTACCACTAGTTTGATGCCAAAAGTTAAAATAAAAGCTCAATATTAAATACCTCAAAAAAATTATTATCAACTAACAGCTTCATCAAAAATAAACTGAAACCACAGTAATATTACGGCTTACACATAATATTGTTATTGTTAGGATTGATTTAACTGCCCACAAGATTACACCCCCACATTCAAAATTTTTTTAGCAGATGAAAGTTGTTAAAGAACAAGTAGAAAAAGTTAAATTACAGTTCCATAATGCGGTTGAACTTAAGCAAAGCTGCAAAATTTACGTGAATACGGCTGATAATGAAAGTTGGAGCTTTTATTTCAAAAAGGGTGGTTTAATTTGGGCAAGCAGCAGTATTCACCGTTTTAGAAGACTGTATCGCCTAACTAATCAAATTTGCCCTGAGGTCAACTGCCAAAATACCAGACTGAGAGAACAAGAAATTTCTGAACTGTGGGAATATCTACTGGTTGCAGTTTTATACAAAAGACAGCAAATTAGCATTATCCAGGTTAAAGAAATCATTCAAGAATTAATCAAAGAAGTATTATTTGATTGTCTGCTAAGAGGAGAACATATCGCTCAGGTTAAAGTAATCTTTGAAACCCAAGGAAATGGAATGGGGGCAATTTTAAGAAGTCCTCTATTCAAGCAGCCAATCGCTCAAATTAACTACAAAAATACTATTAGTCGTCTTGAATCTGATGTTATCGACTGGCAAGCAATCAACCTCCGTAACTATACTCCAAACTTTGCTCCTGTAATTAAGGATATTCAAAAGCTAAAAAAAGCTGTAGACTCGACAACCTACCAAAAATTATTTATTCATATTAATGGCAAAAAGACCTTAAGAGATATTGCCCTGGCATCACAACAAGATCTTTTAGATCTAGCTCGTATGTTTGCCCCACACATTAAAAGTAAGGTGATACTAATGCAACAGGTCAAAGATCAAGAGCTGACTCATCTTTACTTTACACCTCGCGATAGTAATTGTGCAGTTGAGAACCAGCACCATGGAAGAGAATATATTCAAGAGCTAGATTTACCTTTAGTGATTTACGTCGATGATAACCCCCATAGTTGCCAGTATGCAGCTCAAGTTTTAAATCCTTTGGGCTATCGCCTGCTTCCTGTTAATGATGCAGCTAAAACCTTGGTTGTACTGCTAGAAAATAAGCCCAACGTAGTTTTTCTTAATGCCGTAATGCCCGATGCTAATGGTTATGAACTATGCGCTCAAATTAGGAAAATGCCCAATTATAAAAATACACCTATTATTATTGCTCGGGAACAAGAAAACATGATTGATGTAGTTAGAGCAAAAATGGCTGGAGTATCAGATTTTATTAATAAACCAATTGAAGCCGCCGAGTTACAGACTTTAGCACAGAAGCACACCCAAGATTTCGGAGATTGTTCTGTAGCTTAATCAGCGATCAAGCTAGATTTTATGTCATTTATTTCAATTATCTTAGGTTTTAATATTACAAAAGTGATTCCATTATCTTCCTTCAACTAAGCGCATTTCTCTAAAATAAGAGTTTGATTGGCGATCGCATAATCATAAATTAAAAATATAATTGAAGTATCTTCAATTGAAGTAATTTTATAAAATAAATAAAAAAAAAGCGATCGCACTTTTCCATAATAAGAATTTAATTAGCGATCGCTTCATAATTGGGTAAATTAAGCTTAAGGCTTATATTAAGATGTCATTATCTGAACTAGAAGTACTATGCAAAGCTCAGATCAGAAGTCGTAACTACAGCATCATCGGCATTAAATCTGACAAATTCAATATCGATTAGAGTATCTGTACCTTCACCATTGGCACTCGCAGTAAAGTTATCAGCACTTCCTGCAAAGGTGAAATCGCTTTGTGAGCCTGTATATTCAACCACATCAGCAATAACGGTATAGGTTTCGCCACTAAGTGCCACAAATTCAGTTTGGCGATCGCTACGTCCAACTTCCCCTTGACCATCAAAGACGTTATCTTGAGGACTACCAATTAGGCGATCATTGCGAATCGTCGCTGTAACATTTTCGATGTTGGTAATAGTATCAGTCCAGGTCAGAGCATTGTTAGCACTGGAGTGAATCAAGGTGTCACTGGTTAAATTACCATCTAATCCTGCAACAGTACCAAACACCCCGTTAAATACTAAATCAGAATAATCAGCGGTATCTGTGCCTTCACCACCGATTAATAAATCACTTCCTACACCACCATTGAAGAGATCGTCACCAGCGTTACCCCGTAATTCATCATCACCAGATTGACCAACAAGCTCATCATTACCTTGACCGCCAATCATAAGATCATTTTTGCCACCGCCAATTAAAGTATCATTGCCAGCATTACCTCGCAGTTCACTGACATCACCATCAAAATCTTGAAAGCGATCAACGCGATCAGCAGCTAGAACATCATCACCAACACCGCCATTGATAATGTCACCACCGCGACCACCCTCAATGGTATCATTGCCCCCTAATCCACTGACGGTATCGTTACCGTTGTTGGCTGTAATAAAATCATCGCCACTAGTACCACTCAAATCATCATCATTACGGGTACCATTAATTTCGTTAACTTCAGGCTCAGTAGGTGCCAAAGTTAAGCTAGCCAAAAGCGGATCGTGATCGCTAGCACGTTCGTCTGTTGCGGCAAATTCTGCGTTGACGTGAACAATGTCAAACTCGGCACTATCAACCAAACTATCGCTAATTAAAATATGGTCTAGTGTTTGGGAATTACCTTGAAAGATAAAGCTATAGCGTTCATCTTCGGGTAAGGTATCCACTAGATTTGTCAGGCTGCTGCCGATAATTTCATCTACAGGAGAGATAAATTCAAATTCGTTTAAGTCACCCAAAACCACCACATTAGCATCGGGGTTAGCTGCTAAAACTTCATCTACAAAAGCATCATTGGCTTGGGCTTGGGCGATCCGTTCATCTAAACCACCGTTAACAGTAAAGTCTTCTTGCAGATCTTCAAAAGGTTGATCTACACCCAGAATTGGGCTACTGCCACCTTTAGAAGTGAAGTGATTATTGACGATAGTGATTTCTTGACCATTAAACTCAAAATCCGCAACCAAAGGTAAACGAGAACCCTCAAAGGCACCACCAGGTTCTTGACTGCCAAAGGAAGCTACGGAACCTTCAACTAAATCAACGCGACTAGGATCGTAAAGATAAGCCGTGCGAATATTGCCACCAGGTTCACCACCGTTGGCATCATCGGTAATAAAGGTGTTGTCAATAAACTCGTATGCCGGACCACCGTTAGCAGCAATCGTATCTACTAAAAGTTGCAAAGTTTCATCGGCGGCAACCACATCAGTATCGCCCCCTTCATCGGCTGCGCCATCATTATCTTGAATTTCTTGAAGACCAATAATATCAGGAGCATTTAAGTTATTGACAATATCACTAGCGATCGCATTGAAACGACCATCGGCGATATCGTTATCTCCACCAAGGTCTGCCCCATCGTTGGGGTCAAGATTTAAGACGTTGTAGCTGGCAACAGTAAGCTGGTCGCCACCTGAGTCGATGCTGCTGCTTTCGGGAGCTAAACCTGCTGGAGTAACAGTAAATGCTTCGGTGGGATTAATTTCAAAGTTACCAAAGCTATAGGTAACAACACCTGTAACATCTCCCAAACTAGCCCCTGTATCAACTACAGGAAAATCAAACCCAGGCAAGATATCCGAATCTTCATCAATCTGGACTCGTTCGGGATTAAAATCATCAGGACTAATGTTTAAGGTACCGCGATCGCTAATTCCTGTGGCATTGGCACCACCATCAATAGCCGTAAATATCTCACCAAAAGGGGTATTGCCACTAACCGCTACGGCATCTTGTGCCGTAACTAACATCCCTTCTAAGGATTCAAAGAAATCAATGCCATCAGCATCGGGATTAAAGCTACTAGGATCATCATCAATACTTTCTGTGGGAGGAATTCTGCCGCCATCACCAATAATTACCGCCTCAGGCAGGCTGTTTCCACTGGATAGAACTGTGACTGAAGGACTTCCAGAAATTTGAGTCGTAGAAAGATTTCCTGTATCTACACCTCCTGGGGTGAACTCGCTAACCGTACCTGCAACTTCTAATTCATCGCCAACAGTTACTCCAGGTGCATCACTGGTAAAAACAAAAATACCATCAGCAGTTGCATCATCCCCATCTTCAGTAGGATCTTGTAGATAAAACCCATTGGACTCCACTGCCGTAACAATACCGCTAGTAGTGACCGAACTTCCTTCTAGAGGTGAAGTTAAAGCAGCACCTTGGATTTCGGAAATAGGAGTAAGTTCGTCAGGATCTGGATCTGAATCTGGGTCTGGGTCTGGATCTGGATCTGGGTCTGGATCTGGATCTCCAGTTACGCTGGGGTTAATTGCCCCAAAGGTATCAGTGCCACTAGTGGGGTCAGCATCAAATATCGCTGGAGTAACATCAACTCCATTTATATCAAACACTTCTCCATTATCAGGATCGTTGACTGCAAACAGATCTCCTACGCTACCATCACGAAAGATCAGACGAGGTTCGTCACCTGTAAAAGCAAAGTTGGTTCCCCCCAGATCATCTGCATATAAAGATGCTTCGTCCGCCACCGCATCTGGTACTGCGATCGCATCAAAAACTGTTCCTAGTGTAGATAAGTCATCAGCTACCCCATCATCATCACTATCAATGTCGGTAGTGCCAACTGTTCCTGTAAATTCAGACAACAGCGCAACTGTGAATGAAGGATTCTCCAAATCGGGAATATCCAGCGTCAACAACCCATTATCATCAAAAGTTCCCGAAACTGATGCCGCACTATCTACTGTTCCGTCATTGCCATCACTTTCAATACTAATGAGCGCACCTGTAAAAGATTCTCCTGGTGTTCCACTTAGTTCAATGGTCTGATCGGCAGGATCTTCCCCAATGGGATTTGGCTGAAATTCACTAATTAATGTTGCCATGTTGTCGAATTATTTCCAGTTAGCTAAATATATGTAGTTTTGGCACTGTTAAAATCAATTGCTAATGAAACAAGCCCAATTTCATAGAAAAATTGGACGACGATTTTTCATCGCCGTCTTCATGACTTGCTCATACATCTGCGAATCAATTTATGTCATGAGCCTTTAATAATTTCTCAGCTAAAGGTAAATTAAATTTAAAGTTATCGTTAAGTCTCGGTTATTTTGACTTATTTTACATTGACATTGAGGACATTATTTCTCTGTCCTAATTCAGTTATTAAGGCTAGATTTGAGAAGCATTTTGATAACATTTTTACTATTAAAAATGACAACTTTTATACATTTACACCTACTATTAGTTCATTATTGTTAAGGAAATTAACTTGTCCTGTCTTCAGCTATTATTACGAGAGTAAAAACATATAAAAATAACATTATTGCTGTTATTTTTATATGTTTTGCTCGGGATTAAGTTTAAATTGTTAATTAAATGTCGATCAACAATAATTTAGTCAAAGATAGCAGATTCAAGTTGAGCGATCGCCTGCTCCAAATCATCATTGACTATTTGGAAATCAAATTCACCACTAGCAGCAATTTCTTGTTTGGCAATAGCAAGTCTTTTAGCAATTGATTCTTCTGTGTTGGTACCTCTGGCTCTAATCCTGGCTTCTAACTCCTCAATTGAAGGAGGTAGAATGAAAATCCGCCGCGCTGTGGGAAAAATATCGGCGATCGCTCTAGCCCCCAGTAACTCGATTTCCAGTAACACATAATTGCCCAGATTAATCTGCTCTACCACAGTCGCCTGGGGCGTACCATAGTAATTACCAGCATATTCCGCCCACTCCAAAAGTTCGCGATTAAGAATTGCTGTCTCAAAGTCTTTTTTATTGAGAAAAAAATAATCTATCCCTTCCGTCTCTCCAGGGCGAGGCTCTCTGGTGGTTGCGGAAATGGATAGTTTTAGCTGAGGATGACGCTGCAAAAGCTCCTTAACCAAGGTACCTTTACCAACGCCACTAGGTCCAGTAATTACAATTAGTTTCCCTGGTTGTGCTGCGTCTGATGACATTAATGATAATCTGATTAAGCTAGGTTTCTTTACTGTCTTTATTAACCACAAAGCGATGAGCTACGGTTTCAGGCTGGATTGCCGAAAGTACCACATGGGAGGAATCAGTAATAATTACTGCCCGAGTACGACGACCATAAGTTGCATCTATAAGTAAACTTTTTTCTCTAGCTTCAGTAATAATTCTTTTGATTGGGGCAGATTCGGGACTAACAATAGCAATAATACGATTAGCGGAAACAATATTACCAAAACCAATATTGATTAATTGAATATCCATAATTATTTATTCGTGACATTTAGATTAACTTCTCGCCAAGTAAAAAATTCAGAAAATATAGTTTTAATACTATAGGTTAAAACTTTGATTTACAAGCAAAAAGAAATGTAAACGATGCTATTTAAGGAAATTTTAGTTTTCAGCAATAATTTGCACAATATGTAGCCAAAATCACAATAATTTACTGCCAAATCACCTATTAATCCTGGATTATTATTATGCAACCAGTTGACTACACAACCTTGATGGCAAGTTGTGCCGAACTAAATCGAGATTGGATTCCCTCCCGTCTCGAACAAGTATACCAGCGCGATCGCTTTACTATTTCTTTGGCTTTACGAACTCTCAAAGCGAAGCCTTGGCTTACTATCTGCTGGCATCCTGAAGCAGCGCGGATTAATCTTGGCGATCCGCCACCTCGAACAAAAGATACTTTTACCTTTAGCGATCAGTTACGCCATCAGCTCAAAGGATTAGCCTTGACGGGCATAAAAGCGATCGCACCTTGGGAAAGAGTAATTGACCTCCAGTTTGCCAACCGTCCAGGGGAAGCCCCTCTATGGCATCTGTATGTGGAGATTATGGGCAAGTATAGCAACGTAATTCTAACCGATGCCCAACAACAAATTATTGCTCCAGCACGTCAAATCAGCGCTTCACAGTCTAGTGTTCGTCCCCTGCAAACTGGTCAACCCTACGAACTACCCCCGCCCTTGACAGGGACAACTCCCAAACTAGAAGAATCCTTTACTCGTTGGCAATCACGAGTCAGTTTGGTTCCTGGTCAACTAAAACGGCAATTGCTTAAGTCCTATCGGGGTCTAAGTCCTAGAGTGGCGGCAGAAATTGCGATCGCCGCAGGTTTATCGCCCCAGCAAGCAACTGACACCCTGCAACCCGAACATTGGCAGAAGTTATTTAAGTATTGGCAGCAGTGGTTAACTATGCTGGAGACGCAGCAGTTTGACCCAGGTTGGTTAGCCGATGGCTATACGGTTTTAGGCTGGAACAAAACCGAACCTGTGGCAGAGCTACAAACTTTACTCAATCGTTACTACACCGAGGCAGTAAACCGCCAACAGTTTAAACAGCTTTACCATCAGCTCAACCAGAAGCTCAATAACCTTCTTAAAAAATTGAACGTCAAAGCCAATACTTTTCGCCAGCGCTTAACTCAATCAGCGGATGCTGAAAGCTATCGTCAGCAGGGAGATTTATTAATGGCGCATCTCCACGAATTAAAGCCAGGTATGAAGTCCATTACCTTAAAAGACTTCGCTACAGGTGAACCAGTTAAAATCAAGCTCAACCCTGAAAAAAACCCTGCCCAAAATGCCCAGGCTGTATATAAACAGAGTCAGAAACTGAAACGAGCCAAAGATGCCGTGATTCCCTTACTAGCAGAGGTAGAAGCAGAGATTAACTATCTAACTCAAGTGCAAACCGCCCTCAACCAACTACAGGAAGGACAAAATAGTACAGAAAATCTACAGGCACTGGGGGAAATCAAAGAAGAATTAATTCAGCAAGGATATCTAACCGCCGAACGTCAATCAGGCGATTACGCTGCGCGTACCAGCAAAGCTGATCGCAAAATCGATCAAGACTCGCAGCCCTATCGCTACACCGCACCATCAGGATGCGAAATTTGGATTGGTCGCAACAATCGTCAAAATGATATTCTCAGTTTTCGCACTGCGGTAGA
>JBCCDL010000067.1:0-13944 GCA_039030815.1 Cyanobacteria bacterium P01_A01_bin.83
AGCAGATCAATTGCCAATGAAAGTTAAGCCAGATGCCAATCAGGATCTTTGGTCAACCGAAAATACAACCAATGCTCCAGAGTCGCCCCCAGATATGACTGCTGAATTGGAACAGGAGCTAGATTCAACCGATTCTGAACTGGAAGCTGTTGTGAGTGATAATACTGATGAGCCAGAGCTATTCGTTGATAGTTGGTTAGATGAATCAGCAACAGAATCAATTGATATTTCCCCTGCTCAGGTTAAAACTGATAATAGCCTTAATCAATTAGAACAGCAAAAAGCTCAACTGCATCAAGAAATTGCCGAGCTAAAAGTACAAAAAGAACAGCTTCTTAGTCAGCAGTTGCAGGAGCTACAGTCAAGTTTGGCTAATATGGTTGAGGAAGGAACCAAAGAATTAAGGGAACGCAAAACAGCTCTAAGAATTGAAATCGAGAAATTAGAACGTCGCAGAGATAGAATTAATCAGGAAATGCGGAGTAATTTTGCTGGCTCTTCTAAGGAATTAGCTATTAGAGTCCAAGGTTTTAAAGAGTATTTGGTTGGCAGTTTACAAGACTTAGTTACCGCAGCGGACAAGCTGGAATTAGTTAAGGCTGATAATTTTTCTTCAAGAGCTAGAGAACCTGAAAGAACCAGAGCAAATTCCCGCAGAGATAGAACTGAGAGTGATTACCCGCAGGGTACGCTGAGTCCGAAGGACTTGCTACGCAACCGCGATGGTAGCAGAAGAAGAAATGATCGCAGTAGAACTAGAGATAATTCTGAACGTGGTACCACAGCACAGTTTTCTGAGGCAACTTTTGCCGACCAGAGTAGGCGTATTCGCCAGCTTTTAGATCAATATCGTAATAGTCCAGACTATTATGGCTCTCCCTGGAAGCTAAGACGTACTTTTGAGCAAAATCAGGCGCAAAAAGTTCAAGAATGGTTTTTTGGGCAGGGTGGTAGAGGCACTGTCGATAGTATGGGTAGTCGTTTGCAAAACATTTTGATTGCTTCGGCGGCAATTTCAATCTTACATAATCTCTATGGCGATCGCTGTCGGGTATTAATCCTTACAGATACTCCTGAAAACCTGGGAGAATGGCGTAGAGGATTACAGGATTGTCTAGGCATCTCACGCAGTAATTTTGGCGCTAATCGTGGGGTCACTTTGTTTGATGCTCCTGAAGTTCTGGTACAGCGTGCCGAACGTTTAATCTCAGAAAAATTATTACCTGTAATTATTATTGATGAGACTGAAGAATTGTTAAACCCATCAGTCTTAAAATTCCCTGTCTGGATGGCGTTTGCCTCTGGTAATAAACCAACATCGAATAATTATTTGTATTGATAAACCAATCATTGTTCATTGATTAAAGTATTTGTTTTACTACAAAAAGCCGCTAAACTATTTCTACAATATTTAAGATAGCTATAAATTATGACCCAATCTCTTATTATTAGCGCCCTGCTAATTTTGGCGGCATATCTTCTGGGTTCAACTCCCACAGGATATGTGGTTGGACGTTATTTAAAAGGAATTGATATTCGAGAACATGGCTCTGGTTCAACGGGAGCTACTAATGTCTTACGCACTGTCGGTAAATCTGCGGCGATCGCTGTACTATTAGTTGATTTATTAAAAGGCTCTCTGGCACTGCTTTTGGTCAATGCTGTCTATAACTATGCACCCAGTATTTTACCCGCTGCATGGCATCCTTGGTTGATTACCGTCGCCGCTTTGGGTGCCATCATCGGACACAGTAAATCTATTTGGCTCAACTTTACTGGAGGCAAATCTGTAGCCACAACTTTAGGAGTGCTGCTGATAATGAATCCCGTGGTTGCTTTAGCTACTCTGGCAAGTTTTGGTGTGGTTTTAGCAATTTCTCGGATTGTTTCCCTCAGCTCTATCTGTGGCGCGATCGCCGTTAATATTTTGATGTTGGCATTGCATCAACCTCTAGCTTATTGTATCTTTGCGGCGATCGCTGGAGCATATGTCATTCTGCGCCACAAAACTAATATTCAACGTTTAATCGCTGGTGAAGAGCCAAAAATTGGTCAGGCACTTTAAGATTATTTTGCTTTTAATTTTTTGACAGTTTTTAAGATTTTTGATAGTTATTTAAGCTTTCAGGATAATCTGTATAAGACAATGCAAATTACTATCCCTCAAGGATTTCAAGTGACACCAAGGCAGTTTGAGCAGATTGCTGAGGTAGAAGAAATCAATAAGCTAGAACTTACTGCATCAGGAGAATTAATCGTAATGCCTCCTACTGGTGGTGATACTGGCAGAAAAAATAGCGAGTTGAATTTTCAACTAGTAAATTGGTCAAAACAAGACGGGACAGGGGTGTGTTTTGATTCATCTACTCTATTTATTCTTCCTAACGGTGCCAGGCGATCGCCTGATGTGAGTTGGCTTTTAAAAAGTCGCTGGAATCAATTATCTGCTCAGGACAAAAGAAAGTTTCCGCCTATTGCTCCTGATTTCGTCATTGAGTTAGTTAGTCCTAGTGATACATCTTTGCCCAGATACAAAGAATTGCAATCAAAGATGCTGGAGTATATTGATAATGGAGTTCGTTTAGGTTGGTTAATTAATCCTGACCAAAAGATTGTGAAAATTTACAGGTCAAATCAGCCTGTAGAAATAGTTGAGAATCCTACTGTTCTTAGAGGAGAGAATGTTCTTCCAGATTTCACTTTGGATCTAAGCGAAATTTTTGACGATTAACTTTTAGAACTACATACCTTTGTCAGTCACTCGAACAAACAAAGGGCTTTTCCGCATGTACTTGAAGAGTACAAAAATTAATCAAAACGACTATAAAAATATATAATGGCTTGCTTTATATCTGTAAATCTATAGATGTTGCGGCTCCTAAAATTTTAATTTTCCCCCATTCCCCTTCCAAATAAAAATAGCTATTAAATTTATAAAAACCATCAATATTTCCTTGGTCTATTTCCCCATTTATATCTACATGGTATGTATGGTTTTTTTCTATCCATATAGCTTTATCAAAACCAGAAAAGATTAATCTTACATTCTTATAGCAATACTGCTCATTAGGTAAAGGTGGATTGTCAAGCGGATGATGCTCTGTTAAGACAGCTTCTATCAGAAATTCTATGTATTTGTCATTCTGCTGAATATCAATAACATAGCTATCTTCAAAATATAAATTTTTTAATTTAGGTAAATTATAATAATGTATTTTTATCATCTTGTTTTTTAAGTATTATGTAGCTATGCAAAATAATTCCTAAGAGCCAACGATAAAAGTTTTTTAAATAATAAGTTATTTGTTATATTTTCTTCTTAAGACTTTCTATATTTTTAAGCATATTCTCAGCTTTAGCTCAACAAAACTTTATATAACTTACTCATAATCATAATCAACACACTTAAAACTACACACATTTAAATGCTCAAATTAGCTTTTCTTGGCAGTTTCTTGGCGATTACTATGGTTGCAACATCCTTAGTTAATGCTCAGGAAACATCAACCAAGCGATCAAATAATAATTCTTATGGAGTATCTCCGCGAGAATTAGTTTCTATCGCACGTCATGGTAGATTTGTCAATCAAGGAATTCCTAGCCACAGCAGTTTCCGTAGTGGAATTCGTAGTGGTAGAATCACTGCCGACGAATTAGTTGCTAGCGCGATCGCCACTAACCGTTTACCAGAGGAGGTAGCTAGCGATCGCGCCTATCTCAAAGCCGTAACAGACCATCTTAAATCTGGCGGTTGTGGTTCATAGCCTGTTGTGACTTGCGAGAAAGAATGAACTGCTTCAGCGATGGGCAAAAATATCTGGATATTGCAGAATGTCTAAGGCTACTAAGGTAGGAACAACTTGAAAGCATTGTTGTGCTAGCTGTTCTCTTCCTTCTCGCTTTAACATCAGCGTCAACCTATCTTTGACCTCTAATAAATAGCGCACGTCATTGGCAGCATAATCATACTGTTCTTGAGAGAGATTTTCGGCATCACCCCAATCAGAACTTTGAGCCTGTTTATCTAGTTCAACTCCTGTAAGTTCTGCCACTAAACCTTTCAAACCATGGTTAGGAGTATAGGTTCGAGCTAGTTTACTGGCAATCTTGGTACAGAAGATAGGAGCAGTTTCAATCCCAAAAGTCACTTTAAATTGTGCCACATCAAAACGAGCAAAGTGAAAAACCTTAACCACATCCCAAGAAGTTAACAGCTTTTCCAGATTAGGCGCCACCTTTTGTCCTTTGGCAATCCGAACTGCGGTAATAAACCCTTGAGCATCGCATAGCTGAACTAAACACAGGCGATCGCGACCGTATACTAGACCCATTGTTTCTGTGTCAATGGCGATCGCGTCTGCTGCCATATAGCGAGCTAAAGTAGCAGTATCTAAATCCTCATCACAAACCTGAACATTATCTAAAACCATATTATCGCTTCTTTTTCTTGTCAGTTAAAATGCTGACTCCAATAATATTTTCCCTAGCTGTCTTAAAGCAAGTCTCCTAAACGTTTAGCCACAGTTTGCACGTCCTTATCTCCTCTGCCTGAACAGTTGAAGACAATACGTTGCACTCCCGTAAGTTGAGGACAAAGCTGCTCTAAATAGGCAAAAGCATGAGCCGTTTCTAAGGCAGGGATAATACCTTCTAGTTCCGACAGCAATCTTAGAGCAGTAAGGGCTTCAGCATCAGTAACGGCATAATATTCAGCTCGTTGAGTATCTTTAAGATAGCTATGTTCTGGTCCTACTCCAGGATAATCCAACCCAGCGCTAATAGAATGAGCTTCCACAATTTGCCCTTGAGTATCTTGCAATAGATAGCTCATAGCACCGTGTAGCACTCCAGGACGACCCTCAGTTAAAGTTGCCGCATGTTTCCCCGAAGCAACACTTTCTCCCGCAGCTTCGACCCCAATTAAACGCACGCTAGGCTCAGGAATAAAGTCATAGAACAAACCGATAGCATTAGAGCCACCACCAACACAGGCAATCATAATATCAGGTAATCCGCCCCATTTTTCGTTACACTGCTGGCGAGTTTCCTTGCCGATGATGGCGTGGAAATCTCTGACCATCATTGGATAGGGATGAGGACCAGCGACTGAGCCTAAAATATAGTGAGTGCTTTCTACATTTGTTACCCAATCTCGAATTGCCTCGGAAGTAGCATCTTTAAGGGTACCTGTCCCCGCAGAAACAGGTTGAACCGTTGCCCCCAACAGACGCATACGAAAGACATTCAGCTTTTGCCGTTCCATGTCCTCCACGCCCATGTAGATAATACATTCCAAACCGAAACGCGCACAGACAGTGGCGGTAGCGACTCCATGTTGTCCTGCCCCAGTTTCAGCAATAATGCGTTTTTTCCCCATGCGAATCGCTAATAATGCCTGGGCTAAGGCATTATTAATTTTGTGTGCTCCAGTATGATTTAAGTCTTCCCGTTTAAGATAAATTTCAGGCTGAAAATCGGGACGAGAGTAATGTTGGCTCAGTCGTTCGGCAAAATATAGAGGATTGGCACGACCAACATAATCTTTTAATAATCCCTGTAATTCTTGAGTAAATTCAGGATCGTTTTTGTATTTATTATAAGCAGTTTCCAATTGCGCCAAAGCTGGCATCAAAGTTTCGGGAACATATTTGCCTCCGTAGGGACCAAAACGTCCTAGCTGATCGGGGACAGAAGCGTTGCTAGGTTTAATTGGAGTAGCAGTCATAATTAGCTATAGTTAAAAAGTAAATCCTATAACAATTTTACAGTTTAGCCGTCCATCCTGGGGTTTCCCCACAAAGGGCTTGCCCGCATATGTTATGCCCTTAGAATTTTACCGCCGACAGGCGTTAATAAAACATCAATAAAACTATGCTAAAATGATTTATAGAAAATTAAATTTACTCTAATGCTTCGAGTAGTTAAAGTAAGATTATACCCAGATAGTCAGCAACAACTTGCCCTAGCTCAGTCTTTTGGTAACTGTCGCTGGCTATGGAACTATTGTCTTAATTTAATGAATCAAACCTATCACGAGACGGGAAAAGGGTTGTCTGGCTATGGGATCAAAAAGCAAATACCCCAACTCAAAAAAGAGTATGAATGGTTAAAACTTACTTATTCCCAGTGCTTGCAACAAACCTGTCTCAATCTAGGAGTAGCGTTTAACAACTTCTTTGAACGTCGAGCCAAGTATCCCCGCTTTAAATCTAAGCATGGAAAACAATCGATCCAATACCCTCAGAATGTTAAACAGATAGAAGATAAACTAAAGCTACCCATGATAGGAGAGGTTAAAGCTGTCTTTCATCGTCAGATAGAAGGAAAAATCAAGACTGTAACTGTATCCAAGAATAAAGCAGAACAGTATTATGCCTCTATTTTATTTGAGGATGAAGCCGACGCACCAAAACCAAGCACACAGGGTAAAGCGATAGGGCTAGACATGGGTTTAACCCATTTCTGTATTACCAGCGATGGGAGCAAGTTTGATAACCCTAGATGGATTCAGGAGCATGAAAATAATTTAAAGCACAAACAACAGCAATTATCGAGAAAACAAAAAGATAGCAATAATCGTCATAAAGCAAGAAAGAAAGTAGCTAAAGTGCATCTTAAAATAGCTAACTGCCGTTCGGATTTTCAACACAAGCTATCGCGCAGGATAGTAGATGAAAACCAAGTCATTTGTGTAGAGAATCTAGCAGTAGCGAATATGATGAAAAATCATAAGTTGGCTAAATCAATACAACAAGTAGGGTGGGGTCAATTTCTCACCATGTTGAAGTATAAAGCCGAGCAATCAGGCAAAGTCTATCAGGAAATAAATCGTTTCTATCCAAGCTCAAAAATACACAATTCTTGTCTGTTTCAAATAGATTCCCTGACGTTGGATATACGTTTTTGGGATTGCCCTAATTGCGATACAAAACATATAGACCGCGACGTAAACGCAGCGTGTAATATCCGAGATGAAGGACTGCGAATAATTGAATCTTTGACCTCTGGAACGGGGGATAAAGCCTATCGCCCAGATGTAAGACGAAGTAGTAGAGGACGTAAGAAATCTACTGTTGCGCGGTCTGTTGGATAGGAAGCCCACACCATATGCATAGCATTGGTGTTGGGTAGTTCACTAATAAGTTTACAGCTTAGCTATTTAAGGATGTTGTAATTACTTAAGTTTTCGTTCCTTAATTGAAGGGTAATTGAGCTGATAAAATTAGATCAAGGTAAAGTATTGGTGACTAACCCTAATTTACCACGATATCCTCGATTACATCTGGGGAAAAATCAGTTAGCACCAATCAACCAGGCTACTGATAACTTACCGCAGAACAGTCGCCTAGATTTGGCTAAGATATCAGCCTGGGATCAAGTGAAATCAAATTTGTCTAAATTATTGAAAGTTACATTTATCTTACTTTTCGTTGGTGGAATTGCGGGATTAGGAGTGGATCTCAGCAAGAAGTATGTGAAATGGCAGCAGATGCAGAAGGTTAATCAAGCTAATGATTTGTTGGCACAAGAGAAGTATGCTGCGGCGATCGCAGCTTACGATCAATTATTGCAAACTAACTCAGAGCAAGCACACTTACTGTGGATCAATCGCGGCTACGCTTGGTTAGGATTAAATGAGTATGACCAGATGCAGCAATCTTGTAGTACGGCTACTGTGATTAAGCCTCAAGCTTCTCTGGCATGGAATTGTCATGGTGAAGCATTGTATCGCTTAGGGCAAAATCAGCAAGCACTCCAGGCATTTAATCAAGGGATCTCCATTGACCCTGACAATCCAACTTTTTGGTTGAACAAAAGTACTATCTTGAGCGAGCTTCAGCAATATCAAAAGGCGATCGCTGCTAGTAAAAAAGGAAGTGACCTTCTATTAAAAAATAAATCCCCCGACTCCTATGTAAAATCTCAGTTAGCGATCGCTTTTAATCAACAAGGGCAAAGCTGGTTAAAGCTAAAACAAAATCAACAGGCACTTACTGCTTTTAAGCAAGCTTTAGAATATAGCTCTGATTACTTACCAGCATTGCAGGGATCAGGAATTGCTTTATATGAATTGGGTCGCTATCAAAATGCCACTTCAATTTTTTCTCAAATATTACAGCAGTCAGAGTTTAAGCAGCTCACTGATGAACAGCAGGCAATTAATTGGCTCTACCAAGGAATTAGCCTTTGTGAGACAGATCAAATTAATTCGGCTAGTCAAGCTTTTGAGCAAGTACTGCAACTAAGCAAAAATCCTCAATACCGCCAGCTAGCTCAAGCAGGATGTGGTATTCGTTGACGGAGAAGGGGAGATTGGGAGCGAGCTTTTTTTAATGGTTTTAGCGATTATTAATTAATTGACACAGACAACACCAAAGAATTGTTGATAAGTACGATTAAGACCTAAATATACTTAAACTGATAAAGTTAAGATAATGCGCTCACAAAGTCTACTAGTTTAAGTAACATCTTGCCAACTTACCCTAAATATGATCTTTGCTTTTCAGTTTCAATCTCCTGGACCAATAATTTTTGAACTTGGACCAATCGTAGTTCGCTGGTATGGGTTACTAATTGCGACGGCAGTTTTACTTGGGGTTACTTTATCTCAATATTTAGCTAAAAGGAGAGGAGTAAATCCCGATTTGCTGGGAGATTTGGCAATCTGGTTAGTAATTGCGGCTATTCCCTGTGCCAGAATCTATTATGTCCTGTTTGAATGGCAAGAATATGCTCAACGCCCGCAAGATATTGTAGCGATCTGGAAAGGTGGCATTGCCATTCATGGTGCCATCATTGGCGGAACCATAGCAACGATTATCTTTGCTCGCATCAATCGCGTTTCTTTTTGGCAACTATTAGATTTAGTAGCCCCCTCATTAATCTGGGGTCAAGCAATTGGGCGCTGGGGCAACTTTTTTAATTCCGAAGCTTTTGGCAAGCCGACAGATTTACCATGGAAACTTTATATTGCTCCTCGCTATCGTCCCCTTGAGTTAATTAATTTTGAGTATTTTCATCCGACTTTTCTTTACGAATCCTTGTGGAATTTGGGAATATTTATCTTACTGCTCTCATTATTTTTTTGGGGACTAAAATCAGCTAATCGCCTCAGAACAGGAACCATAGCCGCAGTCTATTTAATTGGCTACAGTTTGGGTCGAGTGTGGATTGAATGGTTGCGAACTGATAGTTTGATGCTGGGTTCGTTGAAAATAGCTCAAATTGTTAGCCTCAGTGCGATCGCTTTGGGCATGGCGTTATTGGTATGGCTGTACTGGTATCGAAAACCGCTACCAGATGTAGTTAAAGCAAAAAACTAAACAGACACTAAGACTCAATTATTTAATGAATTCATCACTATCCAAACTCCAGCCCGCAGTTTATATTATTGGAGCTGGTCCAGGAGATCCAGAATTACTAACTCTTAAAGCTTATAAGATCTTATCCCAAGCCGATGTTATCCTCTATGCCGATTCATTGGTACCTAAGCAAATTTTGCAAGATGTTCGTGATGATGCCGAATTAGTTGCTACAGGGAACAAAACCCTAGAGCAGATTATTCCTCTCACAATTGAGAGAGTTCGTCAAGGAAAGTCCGTTGTCCGACTGCATTCTGGAGATCTGACTTTATATAGTGCGATCGCTGAACAAATTCAGGCTTTTAAAGAAGCGGAGATTCCTTTTGAATTAGTTCCTGGTATCAGTGCTTTTCAAGCGGCTGCGGCAAAATTAAGTACAGAGTTGACCGTTCCTGAGCTAGTACAGACCATTATTCTCACCCGAATTAGCGGCAAAGCCTCAGCAGTACCTGAAGCTGAAGAATTAGCCTCCTTAGCTGCTCATCAAGCTAGTTTATGTCTTTATTTAGCGGCACGTCATATCGAGCAAGCCCAGGATAAACTATTGCAACACTATCCCCCCAATACTCCTGTGGCAGTTTGTTATCGGGTGGGTTGGCAAGATGAACAAATCTGGGTGGTTCCTTTAACCCAGATGGCTGAGGTTACTCGCGAACACAATCTAATTCGCACTACCTTATATTTAATTAGTCCTGCCCTAGAAGAGGCTGTGACTACCCGTTCTCGTTTATATCATCCCCAACATCACCATTTGTTTCGACCTGAAACAAAAGTATCAACCCAATAAGCGATCGCTATAATAAAGAGCTTAATATAGTGTTTGACTGAACTAACTGAGATATAGTATTTGGTTAAGATGATGCAGAAATAACATAATCACAATATTGATGGGAGATAACTTTGGATAAAAATCAGGCTGAATTGGCAGAAATTCTCAAGATGGCTCGATCTGTTGCCTGGGGAGCAGCAGAAATTCTCAGTTCTTTTTATCATCAAGATACTTCAGATTTGGACATCAAAGATAAGAAGGATGGCCCAGTTACTGAGGCAGATTTAGCTGCTAACAGACATATTTTGAGCAAACTGCAAGCATCATTAGGAACAGAATTTGGCTATTTATCTGAAGAAACGTTCGACGTCAAAAAAGCCGAACCCATAGCTAAAGATTGGGTATGGATTATAGATCCTCTTGATGGCACTAGAGACTTTATCGACAAGACTGGGGAATATGGAATGCATATTGCTCTAGCATATCAAGGTCGTCCTGTGATTGGAATTGTTGCTATTCCTGAAGCTGGAAAAGTATATTTTGCCTCTAAAGACAATGGTACCTTTGTCGAAACCAAAGACGGCTCAATCACACCAATAAAGGTTTCTGATCGCGATCAGATTGAAGATTTATACTTGATTGTCAGTCGTTCCCACCGCGACGAGCGTTTTCAAGAGCTAATCGAGCGTCTGCCTTTTGCTGGAAAGAAATATATGGGTGGTGTAGGAGGTAAAATTTCTACTTTGCTCGAACAAGAATCTGATGTCTATCTTTCTCTCTCTGGAAAATCAGCAGCTAAGGATTGGGACTTTGCCGCACCAGAATTAATCCTAACCGAGGCTGGAGGAAAATTTACCTATGTTAATGGCGATCCTGTTTACTATAACCAGGGTGATGTAAAACGCTGGGGTTGCATTGTCGCTACTAACGGCAAATGCCATGAAGCTCTTTGCCAACAGGCAGAAGCAATTATTGCCGATATAGATAAAAAGAAGTAAAGCTGATTTTTTGCGGAAAATAAGCTCAATCAAATTTCTCCAAATATCATAATATTGCAACTGGATTAAGCAGTTCTAGGCTTAATTCAGTTTTTTCTTCTAATTTGTCCTAAGCGTATATTAGAGTTTTATTGTCGCCAGGCATACAGATTAAAAAGATTAGAACCTTGCAACATAGCTTCTTGTTCGACTTTAATTTCGCTAAACCCGCGTTCTTGGAGTAAAGTTGTAATCTGCGAGAGTCGATGCTCTAGATCGTGAACTTCAACCACAATTTGCTTGATCTTATGCCAATCTTGCGTATTAATGCCTAACAATACATCCAACTCGCTTTTTTCTACATCTATCTTAAGCAAATCAATCTGTTCAATCTGGTGTTCGTGTATAATCTGGGAGATAGTTTTGAGCTGACAAGTAACTTTCTCAGTTTGAAAAGCTGTATCTAATTCATTTTGAATTAGCAGCGAGCGTAAAAATGGTGGCAACCAACGAAGCCAACGAACTGCTTTAGGTGCATCTTTAATATTGCGAACCACACTCTGTTTTAGCTGGCTGTGTAGTTCTGACAGATCCTCTTCATATGCGGTAGATAACATCGTAGCGTTGGGGTGATAAGCAAATGCTATGCTTTTAGCCTCCTGAGCGAGTCCACAAGGAAAGACTTTAATTTTTTCTGAATCAAAGCGTTGAGCATTAGCCTGTAGGACATCGAAAATAGCGGGAATAGGTTCAAAAGCATAAAGATTAACATTTTGCTGACACTTTTGATATGCCCATAGGGCAAACAAACCGATGTTTGCTCCTACATCAAACACCAGATCACCTTCTTGTAGCTTAATTCCATATTTTAGGTATTCTTGAATTTGTTCGTAAAGAATAGGGACTTCTTCTTCTCGCAGACAAAATATTTGCATTCCATCAGGAAGCTGAGTTTCTGAAATTGTAGTAGACATAAGGCTGATATTATATGTTAAGAAATTTTACTGGGTCTTGTTGGAAAAAACAGGTTTTCCTGTAGCAATAACCTGCTCGATGATATCGGCAGCGCGACTTACTCCACCTGCTCGCTTGATTGCCTCTTGTAGCCTTAAGGCATTCTTGTGATAAGAATCTTCGCTTAGGACTTGTTTAATTGTCTTTTGTAATTTTTCTGCGCTTACTTTACTTAAAGGAATAACCTCTCCTGTTTTTGTCCAAGCAATCCGCGCTGCCACTCCTGGCTGATCATTGGTGATAGGGATAGCTACCATCGGCACTCCATTACTCAATGATTCTAGGGTAGTATTCATGCCTGCATGAGTGATAGTAAGAGCCGCTTTTTGTAATAGTTCTAGTTGTGGGGCATAACCAACAACAATCGTGTTTCCAGGCAACTCTGGCAAAGACTCTGGAGTCGCACCTCCACCTAAAGCAACAACTAATTGAACATTTAATGGCGCACAAGCCTCGGCAATCATTTGAAATATCCAAATCAGCCGATTTTGCAAAGTTCCCATTGAAGCATAAATGAGCGGTTGTCCAGTTAGCTTTTCATAAGGAAAAGGTGCAGGTTCTCGGCTGGCTGGATTATTGTAAGGACCTGTAAAATGAAACTCTGATGGTAATTTTGTTCTGGGAAATTCAAATTCGACAGGCTGCTGGCTAAGTTGAGCTAAATCAGAATAATTTTCATTGGGATTATTATAGAAAGGCAAGTCCCACATAGAGCGATAGTCATTAATAACTATTCGCAAAGATTTCCCAACATAATTAAGCAGTGTATAGCCCAATTTATTTCGTTGAAGTCCCCACCAGGAGAGATCGTAACTCCAAGACGTGCTAAAAGGAGGTATATTTATTTCTTGATTCAGCATTATGGCACTGCAAACACTAACAAAAGGAATCTTGAGATGTTCAGCAACCGTTCCCCCTTCTGGAGAAGCTTGATCTACCAATAACGCTTCTACTCCTGCTATTTTGATTGCCTCTGGAGCGTCACGAAGACACATATTAGCGATATCAGTAATCCAATGGATTGTATACCGTAATGCCTTAAATCCACTGAGATTGCCAAGTGTAGTAAATAACTTTTTATTTGCTCCTTGGGGAAAATCTGACTTGCCAATCACCTGAAATTCTAATCCTGCGGCTATAACTTTTGCTTGAGCATCTTCAATGCCCAAGACAGTGACGCGATGACCACGTTGCTTAAGTTCGTAACCTAAAGTCGTCATCGGATTGAGATGACCTGCCGCGGCAGGACAGATAATGCCAAAATGAGTCATGAGATTTCTTTAGCCAGAGACGTTTGTAATCTCAGTTTATAGTAATCATGTAATTTGATCTGTTAGCATAACCAAGTATGGAATTAATTACTCGTTATTTACTTTTTTGAGAATTGCTTTGTTGTCATCTAAAGACAATAAGTTGGTCAGATACTTTGGATATTAATTACTACGAAACCTAATAAGCTTGAAGTAACTTTTTAAATTGTTGTCAGGCTGACGATTATGACTTCTATTGCACCTTATGTAGCTCGTCTTGCTATTTATCCCATTAAGTCTTTAGATGCTGTTTTATGCGATCGCGTGACGATTCTTAAATCAGGAGCCTTAAAAGGCGATCGCACTTGGGCAATTTTTGATCGCAATGGTGGCTTTGTTAATGGCAAAAGCAACCAGAAAATTTATGCTCTACGCTCTCAATTTGATCGAGAAAACAACCAACTATCCTTAAGAATTGAGCATACTACAGAGATAGTTAGATTTAACATAATTTCAGAACAGGATTTAATTTGTGATTGGCTGGAGAATTATTTTGGGTTCCCTGTGACGAT
>JBCCDL010000068.1:0-13808 GCA_039030815.1 Cyanobacteria bacterium P01_A01_bin.83
AGGAACGAGGAACGAGGAATAACGACTAAAAACTCATAGATATAGCATTATGTCTCAGGGTTAGGATAATTATTACTCATTACTTACAAGCAATTAAATAGAAATGAAATTTGTCCTAACTCAACTCTGTACGGCTATAACCTATACCAACGCCGATTCAGTATTAACTCGAAGTCACGTTATCGTAAGGTTTCTATTAGAACTATCGAATTAGAGAAATGCGATCGCTATAGTCAAAACATACAGTCATTCTAAGATTATTTTTCTGGCACTTAGCAAAATAAAAAGCCATATTTTATTAAAGGCTAAAGGCTAAAGGCTAAAGGCTTTTAAACAGATACCTGATCAAATCCGATTTTTTCAGCAAGCTCTACTTATTCCTTTTTCGAGCCTATAAATTACCCTTCATAGCCTAAAATCTCGGTCAAATTACCCGTAACTTGGTAGAAGTAATCTAAGGTGGAGTTATCAAAATGATTTTTCCAATCTCCTGATATTCCTTTGCGATAATGACTGTTAATGTTTTCTTCTCCCTGAACTCTACCTTTGGTAATTGCCTCAAATTTATTTCTATCACACAGATCAATAAATTCAGCCTCTGGTATTTCAATGCTTAAATGACTAAAAAGTTTTCTCAGAAAAGCACTGTTGCTATCCACTAAATCTTCATAGCGAAAAATAGCTATATTTTGTTGCTCCCCCTCAGCTAATTTCCAGGATCTTTGTGCTTCAAAATAGCCAAACTCCTGTAATCGGTCAATAATGTATTTTAAGCCACCATCAAAATCCATTTCTGCCAAATCACGGCGCAATTCGGAAATGATGCTAGTTAATACGTGGGAATATCTAGCAGAAAAATACCACGAAACTACAGCATCTCTGGGATCTCTCAAGACAAAGAATGTTTGATAACTTGCTGGTTTAGGAATACTCAAATAGGTTGGGTAATCTATGTATAAGTGAGTTTCAATTGTTCCTGGTGGCGGAGCATTATTGAAGGAGGCATACTTAAGTCCTAACTGAACGTAGGGGCGAGTTACCAGCCCAGTGTACTTGTAGACAGTGGGGTCGTTAAAGACAGATCTAAACCACTGACTTGCCGTTTTCTGAGTGCAGCAATAGTAGATATTATCGTAGGGCGAATGCTGGATGATTTCTTGATGAGCATATTTAATCGTCATTGCCTGCTGGTAACGATCGCTTGCTTGCTCACATTTATTTTGCTGCTGTAGGAGATAGGCGATCGCCAAATGAATATTGACTGCATCTGGTTTAAGCTCTACCGCCTTTTTCAAGCAAATCAGGGCTTCTTCGAGCTTTTCTTGTGCTTGAAGTGCAATTCCCAAATTGTAATGGGCGATCGCTAATTTTGGCTGTAAAGCGATCGCCTGTTGATAATAGGTAATGGCAGTTGCCACATCTCCAGCGGTTTTGCGAGCTACACCTAAATCATTGTATTTAACTGCATAATAAACTTGTTTATCTGCAGAGAGTTCTCCTTGATGATGCAGCGCACTGGCTAAATTAAGCTCTGCTTCGATGCAGTTGGGCTGAAGATCTAAGGCTTTTTGATAGGATGCGATCGCTTCTGGGAATTTGTCCTGAAGCTGCTGAACATAACCGAGATTATTATAGACAGAGACTAAATTGGGCTGTAGCTCTAAAACTTTGAGATAGCATTGCTCTGCTTGGGGTAGTTTAGTTTGAGCATAATATAAATTACCTAAACTAAACCAGGTCTTAAATGATTGGGGTTGAATGCCAAGGGCATTAAGAAATAGCTGTTCGGCAGCGGGTAAATTACCCTGCTTGAGGGCTAGTGATCCTAGCCCATGAAGCGCATCGAGATTTTGAGGCTGCTGTTGCAGAATTTGCTGATAAATTTGCTGTGCCTCTGTCAAACTACCATCTTGGTGCAGCCCGTGGGCAAGCTTCAAGGTTTGGGATAGAGTTGCTTCGGACATAAGATTATTCCTTGCTAGTTAGAGCGAGAACTTGAACTTGAACTTGAACTTGAGCTGCTGCTATAACTGCTAGAACTACTCTGGTTCACCCTAACTGAAACACTTTGGTCGGTTTTAGTTTGGTTATTGCCAGAAGTTACAACACTGCTGCTTGCTTCGGCAATAACTTTACCATTGGGAGAAATAATTTTTTGGCGAATAACTCTGCGGTAAGTCATGGTTTCTTAATTAATGGTTTTTGTAATCTGGATTAGATAAAAGTGAAACTAGTTTGCCAAACCCTCTTGCTGTTTATTTCCCAAAATACTTCGACACAAGTTAGTCAGAGTATTTTGCTCTAGCTTAGTAGAATCTAGTTCAAGTTGCGCTAACTGTTCTACCAAAGGAGCCGCCGCTTCGGACTGAAACCAATCTCGTAAAGCATCCAACGCTTGAGAAGAATTATTCATTTTTAGAGCTTCTTTGATTAAAGACAAGGCTCCATCAAAGTTTCCCACAGAAAGAGGAATCTTAGCGTGATTCAAACACCAATCAAAAAAATGAACGCGAGATTGAGCCGATATTTCCTCTCGGTGTTCAGTAGGAAGATAACTCTGTGAAATTTCAATAGCCCGACGATGAGCTACTCCAGAAGAGCCATTCATATTTTCAGCTATGGTAATGCTGTTTGACTGTTGTCGATAATGAGCTAGGATTCCTGGTTCGTACCACCAATCATAAAAGCTAGCAACCCGCTTATAAAATTCCCAGTCACAAGTGTAAGGTAAATCCAGCTTGTAACCACCCAGTTGTTCGTAAGCAGTTCGCCGAATAACCACTGAAGGTGGACTAAGTGGACAGGAAACTCCAATCCTCATAATCCAATCAGCAACAATACCGCGATAATTTGCTAAGTTGTGTTGCTGAGAGAAAATAACCTGACGCTCCTCATTAATATTTTCATAGCCAGTAAATGCTGCCCCAACTGATTTGGGACAAGTTGCCAAACTCGCTTTAAGCCGAGCATAAAATCCAGGCAATACATAATCATCATGATGTAGCAAATGAATCCAGTTACCTCGACAAAGAGAAACAGAGGTATTCCAGTTTTCCTGTAAGGAGATAGTTTTGTCAAAGCGGTAATAACGAACAATTCCTTTACCCAAATCTTGCGGAATTTTCCATTGTGGAGGATCGCTGCCATTATCTAAAACAATAATCTCCATCTCTTCTTCCCTCGTCCATTGTGCCAAGACGCTGGCAAGACATTCTGGGAAATATTCAGGACGATTGACCACAGGAATGACGATACTCCAAAAGGGTCTTTCGGCTTCAGATTCTGGTAAAGCAGGAATTGCGGGGAACTGATAGTCTCCAACCGTTACCTCCCCTAAAAGAATCTCAGGGACGCTAAAGTTATCGGCAAATGAAGTAGCTTTATCTGATGAGGATTTTAAAGCTTGGGCATAGTTGGGATTAATTAGCTTTAATCCTAGTTTAAAATTAATCGTGGCTTGGTCTAAATCTCCTAGATCTTGATATATTTGTCCCAAGTTATAGTAAACAATTGCACCATCAGGATTTAATTCTAGAACTCGTTGATAACAAGCAATTGCCTCCTCTAGCTCTCTTTTTTCTTGTAATGCAGAACCTAAGTGAAAGTGAGCATCGGCTAAATTGGGCTGCATTGAAATTGCCTGACGGTAATAGGTAATAGCAGTTTGCCAGTCTTGCCCTCGATAGCGACTCAAACCTAATTTACAATTAAGTTTAGCGTAGTGAAGCTGTTGCTTTGGTGTGAGTTTTCCCTGAGCATGAAGTGCATTACCCCAATTGACATCGGCGGCGACACTTTGGGGATCGATCTCCAAAGCTCTTTGATAATAGGAGGTTGCTCCTGACCAGTTGCCCTGCTGTTGCAGAACATAGGCTAAATTATTACAAATTGGTAGCGAATCAGGTCTGAGTTTTAAAGCCTGTCGATAAGCCGCTTCTGCACTTTGATATTGCCCTTGACTTTGACGTAAGTTGCCCAAACTAAACCAAGATTGAGGCAATGTGGGTTGAACTTTCACTGCGGTACTAAGATAGTGTTCCGCTTCTTCTAGCTGATTAAATTGCTGTGCAATGATCCCTAATTGATGCAGCGTTTCGGCATGGTGTGGTTGAACAGCTATGACTTGTAAAAATTCCTGACGCGCCGCTGCTAATCTGTTGGCTTTTTGATATTGTATGCCAGCTTGAAACGCCTCGTTAATGGCACTAGGCAATTTCCTGGGTTTATTTAAGATCTCAAACAAAAAGTCTTCTAATGCCCTAACTGGTGATTTATCACCATAAATTTTGTTTTTATTTTGGGCAATTTGTTGAGCAATATAATGGCGATATGCAGCATCTTGTCCTAAACGAATAGCAATTTGAATATATTCATCTTTATCATGAGCAATGGTTGATTCGACCCCCAGCATTTCTAGTATTGCTAAAGTATGCCGACCACGCATGAATTTTCCTGGTAGAGTGACGATAGGTATGTTGCTTTGAAGCGATTCTAAAGTTGTATTACACCCAGACCACTCAATATTATCCAAAAAGACATCTGCGATCGCTGTGGTACCTAAAAAAGCTTCGGCGTGTAAGCGAGGAAGAAAGATACAGTAGTTATTGTAGTCTAAGTCAAACTGTTTAAATGATGCTGCTAGTCGGTTACGAAATACGTTTGTATAACTTTCGCTTTCTAACTCAATAAAAACAAATTTTGCCTGGTGTAACTCCTGGGCAATTCGCGGAAAAACATCGTCATGTTGTGGTAAATATTTAAATAATGATTGACAACACCAAAACATGATCTCGTCGTCTTTGATCCCAAGTTCAGTTTTGCTAATTGCTTGGGTACGAATCGGGATTGGATGATAACAGATACCTAAATTGGGTAATCTAATCAGCTTTTCACAATAGTATTCCTGAGCATTTTCAGGCTCCATAAGATCGCTACTTAGATAATAATCAATAGTAGGTAAGCCACTGGTATTAGGATGTCCCCAAGAAGTAATTTGCACAGGGGCTAATCTTAAGCATCCCAGCTTAATTGTCATTGAATTCATCCCAAATTCGGGAAAAATCAAGACGTCCAAATCATCAGCCGCAATTTTTTGCGCCCATTGACTTAAGTCATAGTGGCAATGTGTAAAATGATCAAAGGTATGCGCCGCTTGAGTTGTTTGGCGATCGCAAATACTTCCTGTATAGTAACCAAATAGTTCAAACTCACTGCGGTCAATGTTTTCTAGCCAACCTTTGAGGGGTATTTTCCAAACTGAGTGGTGATGGAAAAGACCTGAAACAATACCAATGCGAATTTTCTGATCTACTTTCAGCTTGGGTAATGATAATGGCTGACTCCATTGAGGATATCGAGTAGCCATCATCTTACAAAGTAGCTCTCCATAAGTTTGCTGTAGGCTTTTATCATTCAAGCCTTGATAAGCTAAGTAAAACGGTTGAGCTGTACCTGCCGCGACTGCTGCCTCAGATAGCTCTTGCTCACTAGCTTCTTGATAGCTATCAACCAGGTTTTCCAGATATTGCTGGTAATTATTACGGCTCAAGTTAATTTCTGCTTCATTTGCATAGATCACAGAAAGTTGCGCCATGGTGATCCCAAATTTAGCTAGATGATATTTAGGATTTTGACGAAGCGCTGCTTGATAGCAGATGATTGCCTCAGATAGCTTGCCTTGATGCATCAACAAATTGCCCAGATTGTTGTGCGCCATCGCCATCTCAGGCTTGATCGCGATCGCGGTTTGATAGCAGGAGATCGCCTCAGATAGCTTGCCTTGCTGCATCAACAAATTGCCCAGATTATTATGCGCCATCGCCATCTCAGGCTCGATCGCGATCGCGGTTCGATAGCAGGAGATCGCCTCAGATAGCTTGCCTTGCTGCATCAATAAATTCCCTAGATTATTGTGCGCTTCAGCCGAATCTAATTTGGCACTTGAGATTTCTTGAAATGGCTGCTTCATGACGCGTTTACGATCAGCTTTGATTTAAGAAACAAATGTTTAAATAGGATGTTTAAAATTAGACGTTATAAATTAAAAGGCAAGATTATACTCAAAAATATAGAGCCACAATAGAAAATTAGGGCATCTACCAAAAAGCCAATTAATCAATATGCAGCAAAAAAATACTCTTCAAAGCAATTTTTATCAGCTAAATAAATAGGTATTTTCAGCAAGCCCTAAATAACTTTTATTAAATTTTTACAAGTTTAAAGTTGCTAACTAAGTAGCAATGTAGCAATCACCAGTTGTAAGCATTAACGTTGCAGCCTAAAGTGTAACTACGCTTGTGTCATAAGCTGTCTTGTAGCTGTAACCCTCTGCGCCTACTGCAACTCCATATGCTACTCCATATCCAGCCTTGTAGAAGTCATTTGAAAGTACCTTAGCTCCAGTCACAGTATTAGCACTAGTATAGTCACCAGCAGCAGCAGACTCTGCATAGGCGTAAATGCTATGTTTATCTGTACTAGTGCTAGTTTTAGCGTATGCCGCTGCACCACCACTTACAAGTAAGTCATTTTGCAGATGCTCTTGCTCACAAGAGCTAATAAATTCTAAATCATGAATATTCATAGCTTTGTAGCCTCAAGAAAAACTTTTGATTGATTCAGATCTAAATAAGTATATAATCAACAACTTGGTATTGTTGAATACGAAAAACCTCAGCAGGTATGACATAGCAAACCAGATAAAGTTTAGGAATTAGCTTCTTATAAGATAAAGCTTAATTCAATCTCAACAACACCAAACTTTTGTTAGATTTATTTATTTTATTTAGATAATTAAAACTAGCAATAATCAATCTAAAAATTAGGTTTAAGAAAAAACTTTTCTTAAACTCAAAAATAAAGAAGAATGTTCTAAGAAACAAACTTTTCTAAAAAATTTGTTTCTTACTGTTAATCTCTCAGAGAGAAATATTACAATATAAAGAACACTCTATTTTATTGCTAGTTTTATAGTTAATACTTCTACTTAGTATTTGTAGTAGTAGGATGAAGCGCCAGCTTCAGAAGAAGAGGAGGAACCGCTAAAGCCAAAGTCAGAGTCAGCTACTACACTAGTATTAGTTTTAGCAAAAGTTTTGTCACCAAAAGCTTGAGCATCAGCATCAGCTTTAGCATAAGCTGTTTTCTCATAGTAGCCATAGTATTTGTAGCCAGCACCTTGTACTTCGGAATTGTCAACTGTTTCGATATATTGTAAGTCAGAAATAATCATTGTATTGAACCCTTTGAATTAATGGTTAAAGTAATCTCTTGCTTGGAAGAAAAGTTATTGTTTTCGTTCCATGTGAATAAGATAACGTGAACAAAATTTTGCATGTTGCCAATTTGGCATTTATATTTTTGACTAAGCAATAATCATATTTATACAGGGCATTTGATCGAGAAAGTGGTTAATAGCATCAAGCTACGAAAGCAAGATAGCTTTTTAAGGTAGCTAGTGAATGCATACCTCAGACCAGGTTCTAGATCCTTCAGCTATAAAAAACCTCATATGTTTTAGATGAATATCTTGGCAGTTAGTACAATGGTCAAAATTAAGAGCGTAGAAATTGAAACGAATGAAATTGAAGAGTATCTCAAGCAAGAGCTGAAGCTCAAAGAGATTTGTCATGATATTTTGCATCAAAAGATTATCGCCGAAGCTGCTTCTTCGAGAAATATAGTAGCTACTGAGCAAGAAATAGAGTCTGAAGCTAATCAAGTACGCTGTTCACTGCGCTTAGAGAAAGCTGCGGATACTTTGGCTTGGTTAGACAATAATTTTCTTGATCCAGATACTTGGGAAGTAGCCATTAGAAATCATATTCTGGCAGATAAACTGGCAAAAGCTTTATTTGATGACAAGGTAGAACAGTATTTTGCTCAAAATCGCCTCAATTTTGACCAGTTTGTGCTTTATCAGCTAGTAGTTCCCTATGAAAAGCTGGCACAGGAACTTTTTTATCAAATTGAAGAAGAAGAAATTAGTTTTTATCAAGCGGCGCATCTTTACGATATTGACGAGCAACGGCGCTACGTTTGTGGTTATGAAGGGAAGGTACATCGCTGGGATTATCACCCAGATGTCGCTGCTATTATCTTCAAAACTCCTATCGCCATTGGGGAAGTAATGGGACCAGTAAAATCACAAAAAGGTTATCACTTATTTAAAATTGAAGATTATCTTCCCGCTCAACTGACTCCCAAAATCAGGCAAGAAATTATTGATCGGATATTTAAGCAGTGGCTCAATAGTGAATTAAATTATCTGATTAATAGCGATAGATCATCGGCTTAACCATACTTTCAAGCGCTTTGTGCTGAGCAAAAATCAACTATATGAGACCAGATTGAGAAACATGGATATTGAGATAATTGACAACATTAAAACTTTTACAGCTATCAAACGAAATTGATCAGATGTTTATCAAAAATGATTGAATCTCAATGATTATTATGAGCTAAAAGCTAAAAGCTACGAACTAGCAACCTAGAGAGGGAAGATAATTCACATTAAGCGTTTTCTAGCTATTGGTTAACAATTTAGATTTTGTGGGAGGAGGATGGTGAAGCTGGTTCCCTGTCCTAAAATACTCGTGACGCTGATCTGTCCTAGATGATTTTCCACAATTGCTTTGGCGATCGCTAGTCCCAAACCTGCTCCAGAAGGGGCATTGATATCTCTTTGGGAAGAGCGAGCAGGATCGGCGCGATAGAAACGATCAAAAATACATGGTAATTCAGATTCAGCAATCCCCTGTCCGTTATCGGAGATCACAATCTCTAGCCCAAAATGAGAATTGGCTTCGCGAATCATTGATTTGTGAGCCAGTTTTACTAGGGATAAATTAACTTCAATCGCCCCTGACTTCTCCTGGGAACTATCTGTATGCTCGATGGCATTAGCTATCAAATTTGTAAACAGGCGAGATAAATTGTCCCAGTCTCCTGTGACGGTAAAAATATCTTCTTCCTTGATTTGCTCCTGCTTAATTTCTGGTTCAGCAATATGCAAGGAAAGAAATAAGCCCTTTTGCGTCGCAGTAATTCTCTGTTCTTCAATGACATCAATCAGCAAGGCATCTAAAGGTACTGGTTGCCAATCTTGCTGTAGCATTCCGCTATCAGTTCGGGCTAAAAATAATAAATCGTTAACTAAGCGTCCTAGTTTCTGAGTCAAACGCTCAATAATTTGCAGTTGTTTTTGCTGTAGCTGTGGTTCGGCTTCAGGATATGCTAGTGCCATTTGCACATTGGTTTGAATGGTGGCGATGGGGTTACGTAACTCATGGGAGGCATCGGCGGTAAACTGCTTCAAGCTAGAATAAGACACCTGTATTGGCTTGATGGCAATGCCCGACAACAACCAGCCCACACCCCCCACGGTAAGAATCATCAGACTAATACCAATGATCAGATCTTTAGTTAGCTGATTAATCGGTTTTGTTACCTCAAACCAAGGGTGACTAACCCTGAGATAACCCAAAACTCGATGCTCCAATTCCACCTTTTGCACAATCTGACGCAAAATGCGATCGCCTGTGAGATATACTGTTTCCCCACTGCGATTAGGATGAAGGGGATAGTCAATCGGTTGCTCAAAAGTTGACCACAATAACTGCTTTTGGGGATTGAACCATTCTAAATCAATGCGATCGTCATCTAAACTGCTGGTGTTTTGATTAAAACTAGCATCAACATTAACCCCATATCTTCCTTTAGTTTCTGCTAAAGGTTGAATTACCAGAGAGCGATCGACGACTTCTACAACATGCTTGAGGGTATCGTCGATGCGCTCAACTAAAGTAGTACGGACATAAAGATAAACTCCGATGGCAAACAGTAATAATAGAACTGCCGTAACAGATGTATACCAAAAAGCCAAACGACGACGAGTTGACTGAAATAGTAAGTTCATTTACAAAATATTGAATCTTGATTGTTCAATGTTAAATAATAAATAAATCAACGTTCATCGGGACTCAACATCTCGACGGCAGGCGTAGACTTTATAAAATATACAGCTTTTAACTTTTACAATAATGCAAGACTTTTTTCAAAACGTATCTCGCTACCCTCGCTACCTGATTAGCTTTAGTCTCGGTATCTTTTGGTTTTTCTTAGAACAGTTAAGACCTTTCCTCAAAAATCCAGTCACCGCAGTGGCTTTAGTAGGGTTTTTCGTGGGCGGATTTTCTCTACTCTACTTTACTCTAGAAGCAATGCTGGGAATTAGTTAGCTTGACGACGGTCAGCCCCGCGTTGTAGCTATTTTTCAAGTGATAACGGAAAAAACTAATTCAACGTCACCAATTATAATAGAGCTGAGTGCTTGTAGCTTTGGCAAAGAGCCATGTTAGCTATTAATCAAGCCAAAGTTACACCAACACCTATTATGATCCCGCTTAAAGACGAGAACCCAACCTACAGTACGCCGATTGTAGTTTATGCTTTGATCGCCATCAATGTAGTAGTTTTTTTACATCAAATGACTTTAGGCTCTGGGGTGCCAGGCTTTTTTCAGCTATATGCCGTTATTCCCCAGGAATTAAGCGCTAGTTTTGCGGGAATACCTACAAATCAACCTGTCCCCGAAATTTTGACCCTAATTACTTCCCAATTTCTCCATGGTGGCATAATGCATATTGGGGGAAATATGCTATTTCTCTGGACTTTTGGTGATAATATTGAACACGATCTCGGTCACGCTAAATTTCTCTTTTTTTATCTAGTTTGCGGCGTTTTAGCAGGACTAACCCACTGGTTTTTTGGTATGCAGTCAGGAGTACCGACGGTAGGGGCTAGTGGTGCGATCGCAGGAGTTATGGGAGCATACTTAATTAAGTATCCTCAAGCTAAAATAGTCACTCTTCTACCTTTGTTTATCATTTGGACAACAGTACGCATCCCTGCGATTTATTTTTTGGGCTTTTGGTTTTTGCAACAGGCACTTAGCAGCGTCGCATCTTTGGGCATGTCGCAAGCTGGAGGCGTAGCTTATTGGGCTCACGCAGGGGGATTTGTCTTTGGTGCAATAATTGGTCCGATGTTGGGATTGATGAGCAGTCGTAGATAGCCATTGTCTACCAGCCAAAGCGTTGAATAATCATATTTTTAGCCAAGTGTTTTAAAAGTGCCCTCGCGGTTGAGACTATTTATAAATCAGCAACAGTAATGCTAAAAAAACTAGGGTAGCAAAATAGACTGGATTAATTTGGTTTCTAATTCTGACAAGCTTCTAATGGTTCTAAAGTTGTCGTAGTCACACCACATCTTCTGACCACAACTAACACAGTTTTGATGGATACACTGGAGGATAACTTTCTGATTCCCTCTAGAGACTGGTGTTTTTCTAGCCATTGATCTTAAGCAGGCTTTCTCTTATTTCTCTTCTCTGAGCCTACTTAAGATTTCGGGATAATTCTAGTCTATTTTGCCACTCTAGAAAAAAAAGCCGAGATTGCTCTCGACTCAATCAATCATCAATAATCTAGCAGGTGTGAGGACTAGTTATTAAGATAATGTCATCTATCATTTTGCCTGATAACGGCTACCGTTTGATTAAGGGCAGTTTAATATCTAAAAATCACCCACAATTGCTCCGAACAAGATTCTTGAGGGATCTCGATTTTTCCTTTTCCCAAAAAGCTATTGGCAATATATATATAGCAGCTCTCATTTGTATGAGGTACGTTGATCAATCTTGGTTTTTGCTAATTGTTAATTGTTGATGGTTGATTGGGTGTACCTCATCTGTTTGAGAAAGGCTACAGTCATTTCAAATAAGAATAATACAAATTTTAAGCTCGTATAGATTTCTTCCCAGTCCCTAATCCCTAATCCCTAATCCCCAATCCCTAGTCCCTCGGACAAACAAATTAGAGTGTCTCAAAATTAACTGAAACAACTATATATTGTCTTAAAATAACTTAAAGCAGCCAAAGAAATGTAACATAGTCTCAGTGATGAGCAAGACTCCAATAGCACTATGTCATTAACTAAACCCCGCAAACAGCAGCTCAATATATCAACCTCTGTACTCTGGTTGGGGTTAGGAGTATTTTTGATTGTACTCTTTTTCCTAGCCCCGATTTTATGGCAAGTCTTAACCTCAGTTAAAGTTAATGATGATATTGCTACCATTCCTAATGTTTACTTACCCCAGAGATTTACAGTCGAACACTATAGCGGGTTATTTAGCCGTCGTCCTTTTTTGACCTATATTTTTAATAGTGCATTAGTAGCGAGTATTTCTACTGCGTTGTGTTTGGTTTTTGGTTCTCCTGCGGCATACGTTTTAACTAGAATGAATTTACCAGGAGAAAAGTTAATCTTGACTGGGGTATTAATCATCACCTTATTTCCCTATGTACTATTGTTCCTAGGATTATTAGAGATAGTCAAACTTGTTGGCTTAGGCAATAATTATCTCGCCCTGATTATTCCCTATACTGCCATTAATTTACCTTTGACCATACTAGTCATGAGAAGCTTCTTCCAGCAGCTTCCCCAAGATTTAGAGGATGCAGCAAAGATAGATGGCTACAAAACCTTGGGCATGTTAACCAACATAGTTCTGCCAATGACCTTACCTGCATTGGCAACTACGGGAATTCTGACATTTATCTTTGCTTGGAATGAATATATTTTTGCCTTAACTTTCATTACCGAAGAAGCAAAAAAAACGATTCCTGTAGCCACAGCACAGCTAGGAGGAGCAAGTCTGTTTGATATTCCCTATGGACCGATCGCTGCGGCGACAGTTTTGGGTACTCTACCATTAGTTGTACTGGTGTTAGTTTTTCAGCGTCAAATTGTTCAAGGTTTAACAGCAGGCGCAGTGAAAGGTTAGGCTGACTTCTTAAAAGAGCTAATTGCTGATCAATCTCTGTAATATCTGTTAAGCGTCAATAAATGTGATCGATCCTTCTCAATAACCAGTCCTACCTAAGAAGTAGTCAGTTATGTACATATCCGAAAGCGACAAAGCATTGATTCGTCAGCTAATTGAGCAACAATTACAAGCATTTAAACAAAATGATGAAGCAACGGCTTTTTCCTTAACAAGTCCGACTATTCAGAAAAAGTTTGCTTGTCAAGACTTCATGAAAATGATCAAGGATAAGTATCATGCTATGGTTGAGCCTCGCTCAATTATGTTTCGGGGATTTACGCTAGTTAATGATTTTCCTGCTTTAGTATTAATGATCATGGATCGTAATGGTAGTCTTTCTCAAGGAATTTTTATTGTGCAGCATCAACAAGACTATAGTTGGCGTATTCATGGTTATGAACTTCTCTCTATAAATGAGAAAATAATTTGAATAACTGACATATGCGCAGTACGTATCAAAAACTAGTGTTGTTAGTGGTTAGTGGTTAGTCGTTAGTGGAGTCCCTACTATATGAGTCACAAAGCGCCTTTGTTACTTCCTACCAATCATAAATCAACGAGTGCGTAATATCAGTTGAATAATAATAGAGAGTCAATGAGATAGTGAACAGTACCCTGCCGTTAAATAACGAGGCTGGGGTTCATTTCGTAAGGACGCGACCTCGCCCTTTGAGAGAAGGACTTGTGTCGTCCGTCAATTGAGAATTAACCAAAGAGATGCTGGCACTTTTCTTCTCAATTCACCCAGGGATAATTTTTGAGGTTAATTAAAGTTTGGCGCAGACAATATTCTGCTGATAGTGAACGGCTATTTGCTCTTACATCAATAATTTCTTTTGGCTCTCCTATACTTTTGTTGTAAAAATTTTTTGTCTTCAATAAGTTTGAAAAACTCATCAGTATTGACTTATGTAAT
>JBCCDL010000069.1:0-13713 GCA_039030815.1 Cyanobacteria bacterium P01_A01_bin.83
ACGGTTAGCTCCATAATCGGCTTCAAACTCTACATACATCCCAGGGTTTATTAAGAAAAAATTCACCTCGTTGTTCGCGGCGATGGTACGCATCTCATCAAAACCAGCGGGAACCATTTCAAAAGTATAGCCAGGAATAGTTTGGGTGAGATAATCCATCGTGGGCTGCCACTTGGCAATGGCTCTATCATCACCCTGGTTTGACAGTACTCCAACCTTAATAACTGTATTTTCTGCTGGTGCTGTTTGAGCCAAAACTTTACCCGCCATTAGTGAGGGCATCTTGCTCGAAACCAAAGGCAATTTAACCGTTGGCAAAAAACTACTTAAGCTTAGTATCACTAAAGCTAATTTCCAGGTACTGTTAATTTTCTTTCTCTGATTAGCTGAAGTAAATTTTGGAGATAGATAGTTCGGCATAGCTCTTAGTTTTAAGAATAATTAGCGTAATTTGCTACAGGTTTAAAATAAAAAATTCAAGATTGAATCCGAGCAGTAATCAACCGATTCAGATCGAGTAAATAAGAACGTTGAGATTCAGCAGAGTCGGCATCACTATTCTCGCTACGATCAATAACCGATCCTTGAATAAAAGGCTGTAAAATATCTGGTGCCTTAGAAGTAGAGGTATCAAACTGCTCTGGTAAAATTCGCGAAATCCCCTGAATTTGCCTCACAGTCAAACCATAAAAATTAGCCTCTTCTGGTTGAACATTATTCTGTTTACCAGAATTAATCTGTACCACTATGGTTTGATATTGCCTCAAGTTAATAGTGGCGGGTGATAATCCTACCAAATGAGCCAAATCCAAAGCTAGAAAAACTCTATTTCTGGAGGTCATCATGCCCACAACATATTCAGGTAAATTAGGCACCGAAGTAATTTGACTACTATCAACTGTCAATGACTCCTGGACATATTTGAGATCGAGCAAGACAGTGAGATCACTAGTCAGACCAAAGCGTAGATAGTAATTTCCCTCCCGCTTTTGTTCGTTGAAAAGCTGGGGTAATAGTTCCTGGAGTCTATCGGTAGTTGTTAAACTGCTCACAAAATTAACCTACAGAACGTTTTACGGCGGATATTATTTCTTCTTGAGTAAAAGGTTTGACCAGATATGCCACTACACCTTGTTTTTTTGCCCACTTTTTGTCCATATCGCGGTCTTTAGTAGTGCAGGCAATCACAGGAATATCAGCAGTTTCTGGATTTTTCTTTAGTTTGCGACAGAACTCTAGTCCACTCATCTCTGGCATAACTAAATCAGTAATTACCAAGTCAGGAGTTTGCGCGGAGGCTTTGGCTAAAGCATCATTACCATTGTCAGCAGTTACAACGTTGAATCCTTCCTGTTCTAAATAGCCAGAAATTAGATTCAATTGTGCTTTTAAGTCATCAACAACTAGTACAGTTTTCATGATTTTTCTATTTCCAAAAATAATTTGTTTACGATTGATTGTGAGGTTCACAGCCAGAAGCTGTCAGATTTAAATAGTGGCTTCTGCTACTACAGTTAGATGTTTATTTACTACAGTTAATAGTTCTTCTTTGGTGAATGGTTTGGTTAAATAATCAGTGGCTCCGACCATTTTGGCTCTAGTTTTATCAATAAAGCCAGTTCTACCTGAAACCATAATTATCGGTACATTCTTAAGGGAAGCACTGCCTCTAAAAAAGCTGCAAAGCTTGTATCCATTAATGTTGGGCATCGAAATGTCCATTAAAATTAAATCTGGCTTGAGGCGTAATAGAATTGGTGCCGCTTTGAGAGGGTCTTCAATTTTGGTAATTTCATAGGCATCATTAGCTAAAAAACGTTGCATCTCATCAAGGATAGTAGGACTATCATCAATGCAGGCTACCTTCAATTTCTCTGAGGTTGCTTCTGAGGTTGCTTTTAACTCAGCAGAACCCAAAGCAGGAATATGAGGTAGCAAATCAAAAGGTGGCGGTGGTTCGCGAATCGAAATTTCCCCGCTGGTGACATAAGGATGCAGCAGTTGGGCAATTTTTAATTCGTCCTGATTAAGAATCAAAGCCAGTTGACGAAAGCTCAACCCTTTTAAAAATTTGGCTATTTTTAGCAAAATTGGCGGCGAAGAATCAGTTAATACTTCAGAATTTGCTAAATAAGGACATTGATAAGGAGATGCAATTGCCGCACCAAAATTTTGCCAACTTTTGATTTGCTGCTGGATGTTTTGTAACAAGGGAAACAAATCAATATCTTGAAAAGTTATTCTGGCTGCCAAAGCATGTTGAGGTAAATCGGTACTATTTTTATTCCATTTGTAATCACCCTCCTTGAGCCATAAAAAAGTTTCAATCGCCTCTTTGCTCATGCTGGCAAAGATGTCTTGAGCCTGCTGACGATTTAAATGTTGTCTTAAAACCAACCAATTGATTGAGGGTATAATACGCCCCCCTTCAAGCCAGTTAAATTCCGTCTGTTGATGTTCAGCAGAGGAGGCAGGTATTGATTTTGCCGCTGCTGCGGCATTTTGTAAACCTAGAACACGAAGATGATGATCTAATGTGACCATCAGTTGTTGTACTGAGTTGGCTGCACATTTGATCTGTCCTTGCTCTAAATAGATGTTCCATCGGACTCGATCGCGATTAACTTGCAATAAGCCACTAGCTTCAGAGCGAGATAAATCTGTTAGTAATTCTGTGGGATTTAATATTTGACTCATAGAAACTTTGGTCAAAACAGTTTAATAACATGTATCAATAAGTGTTCCCAAATATTTACTATTTCTAACTACCAAACAATATTTTTACTGCTAACTGATTAGCTGAAGTAACTATTACTTAAGTAACACAAAATAATAATTTATCGGTCTAATTTATTCTCATACGCTTAATGTGAATTAGCTTCGCTCTCTAGCTTATTAGTCCGTAGCTATTAGCTTTTCAATCTTTCAAATATATAGCCTTTCTCAAATAGATGAGGTACACCCAATCAACCATCAACAATTAACAATTAGCAAAAAGCTATTTCTTGGGCAAGCTTAGTAATTTAAATTACATTGTTTTATTTTGTTCATGATCAAAAAATTATTAATAGCTATATATAGCAGTTCTCAAATACATGAGGTACACCCAATCAACCATCAACCATCAACCATCAACAATTAACAAAAACCAAGGTGTAGACTGTACCGCGCGGCTATGAGAATTGCTATATGCATCTTTCTATGACGAACAGCTTACTAGGTTTATAATGCTCTTACTCTGTGAAGTCGAGACAATTAAGCAATTATTGTGACAACATCAAGCGCAAAATTAAGACCAGAAAAGTCCAAACCAGGTTGGGCAGGAACAGACAGCTTATTATCTCGTTTGGTTAATTTGCTAATTAGAACCAAGCCAGTTTATGGCGTTATGAAAACTCAAGCGAGAAAGATTCTGATCGAGACTGCTGAAAAAAATGGAGTTCCCTGGCGGAAAAACTATCAAGAGTTGGAATTGTCTATTAATAAAGAGGCTCTCGACTCTTTGACTAATAATGACATCATTTATCCTGATTACTATCAAGTTCCTTTTCATGCTTATCCTGAAGGTAATCTTTGTTGGCAAGCAGCCTTGGAAGCGCCTTCAGCAACCTATGCTATGGCTCTCAGGGTTTGGAAAAAGGAAAAGTTATCTTGGCAAGAGGCTCATCAGCGCTTACGCCATAGTTTTTATCAAGTATTAGAACAGTACACTCCGCCTCAGCTGAATAATATTCTGGATTTAGGTTGTTCTGTGGGTATTTCAACACTATCGTTGTATCATTACTTTGCTGCTAAACAAGCTATCCCACTTAAAACTTGTGGTTTAGATCTATCACCGTACATGCTGACAGTAGCGCAAAAAAATGATATCAGACGAGAAATAGAATGGATTCATGCTTTAGGAGAATCAACAGGATTAGCCGCCAATTCTTTTGATCTGATAACTCTGCAATTTGTAATTCACGAGTTACCTCAATCAGCGACAACAGAAATTTTTGCCGAGGTCTTACGTATTCTCAAGCCTGGTGGAGTTATGGCAATTGTCGATAATAATCCGACTTCCCCTGTTATTCAAAATTTACCTCCTGTATTGTTCACCTTAATGAAGAGTACAGAACCCTGGAGTGATGATTACTATACTTTTGATGTGGAAGCGGCAATGGAGCAAGTCGGCTTTGATTATAAAACTACAGTAGCTAGTGATCCGCGCCATCGGACGATGATTGGAGTCAAACCTAAAATTAATTAAAGGCTAATTAAAGGCTAATTAAAGGCTAAAATTGTGCTTCTTTAACTATCTCGATCAATTCATCTATATTTATTGATGTCACAAGAAAAAGGGTACTGGTTGGCTTGGTCACAAATAAAGGGAATTGGTGCAGTTTCTTTAAAAAAGATTGAGCAACATTTCGGTTCTTTAGAAAAAGCCTGGAATGCTCGGGCGATCGCTTTTACGGAAGTTGAAGGTTTAAATCGTAGAATTCTCACCGCAGTTCAAATGAGGAGAGAGGCAAAATATCCCGCTCAACTGCTAGAACAACATTTAAAGCAAAATCCTCAATTTTGGACGCCATCAGAATCCCTGTACCCCAGATTGCTAGCTGAAATTCCTAGTCCACCACCCCTACTATATTATTTGGGACAGGTGGAGCCAAGAGAAAATGACGGTAGCAAACCGATGATTGGTATTGTCGGAACTAGGGAGCCAACAGAGTATGGCAAACGCTGGACGAGAAAAATCACTCAGGCATTAGTAAGTCATGGTTTTGGGATTGTCTCTGGTATGGCAGCGGGGATTGATGCAGTGGCTCATCAATCCTGTTTGGAGGCACAGGGCAGAACGATCGCAGTTTTGGGAACGGGAGTGGATACTGTTTATCCCTACAGTAATCGCCAACTTTACCAAAGATTGCTCGAACAAGGATTATTGGTAAGCGAATATCCAGCTCAAACTCAACCAGATCGTAATCATTTTCCTGCTAGAAATCGGATCATTGCAGGATTATGTCGTGCTGTACTGATTATGGAAGCTCCTCAGCGTTCAGGAGCTTTAATTACTGCTCGTTTTGCTAATGATTTTGGACGTGATGTCTATGTATTGCCTGGCTCCCTTGATAACCTCCAATCTAGAGGGTGCTTGGCTCTGCTCAATTCGGGAGCCCACGTTATTTTGGGAATTGAACCTCTTTTAGAGATGTTAGGTACTATCCCCAGCTTAGATGCCATGGCGGTTGTGACTGACGAGCCAAAGCCTATACCTGAATTAGAACCAGAGCTAGAACGAGTTTATCTATTAATTAGTCACGAATCAGTACCAATAGATTTAATTGTGGAGCAAACAGGACTAGACATTAGCGAAATCTTAGCTGTTTTGTCTCAGCTTGAGCTGATGGATTTGGTAACTCAACTACCAGGAATGCGATATCAGCTCAAGGCATAAATTTATAGTCGTACAAAGTTATGTTAGGACATATAAGTTATTAGCTCGTAGGTAGTAGGTAGTAGTGAACAATTAAAGTGTCCTAATTTCATGACGTAAAGATCTATTAAGTAAAATCTGAAATCTACCGTGTTCTTATCGTTTAGATAATTCTCTAGCAACTAACCAAACAAGAAGAGCAATTATCATCTTGAGACAAACATTTCCCTTGCAGCTTCAAACTAAAAAATAGCCTCAGATGTTTATCAAAGATTCGTAATATTGATTAAATCGTTCTTTTATACCTAAGACCTATATTGGCTTTTCTAGCATCAGTAACATCATCTCTAAAAATAATCGTGCGATCGTGCGATCGCATTTATGATCAGATTTGTTTAGGGAATCTTATAAAAATGGCTCTCTCAAAATATAGTGATTAACTAACATGTTAACTCCAGATCATATGTGGCACAAGTCAAGCTTGAATGCCATCTCCAAGGTAAACCGACTCATTATCCCTGTTTCCTTCATCACATTGGTGCAAAATGAGCGATTCTAGTTCTGGAGAATTATAGTATGAAAATACCGCAGACTAACATTCTGCGGTAACGATTAAGCTTGATTGATCTGCTTATTAAACCCCGTCCACCTAGAAAACTGTAGTTTTATCTTTATTCCCTACACCCTACACCCTACACCCTACACCCTAAAGCCTAACCTCTCGAACAGATATCTAAAAACTAGAGGTCGCGGGGCATGAATTCATTTCACGCCCTCCAGACGACCGTTGGGTTTCAAACTAAATTCGGTTTAATTTGAGTTCAGTTCCAGCAGAAATTTATTGGTCAACAGCTAGGCAATTGCGTACTGTGCTGTCATCGTATATGCTTCACCAGCAGCAACTTCGATTATTTCCTGGGCAGCATTGGCGGTTTCTACACAAACGAAATCTTTATAATCTTGATCTCCTAAATCAGCCATACTAGCAGAAATATCGGCATCTGGATTCCAAACAATCGCTGTTTTACTATTACTGGCTGTTACCCTTATTTTCCGATCTAATACTGGGTCATCAATAGTTAATTGCTCAGGAACATCTAAGTAAATGCGATCGCACTCTCCAGTAAAAGTAACCTCATTAGTCTGAGTTTTTTGTTGACCACCATCAACTTTATCGAGATACTCACAACCTTTAAGACCTAGAACTGTAACCTGCCTGATATCGCCGATCTTAAAGTAAGTGTGCAATGCCTGAGTAATGGTAAAGCTGTTCTCTCCAGTGTTACGGGTAATCAAGTCCACTGTCAGTTCGCGACCAACGGTAATGGCGATCGCTAAATCAAAACTGTAGTCCCAAATCGACCTGGTTTGGGGGGTATCTTCTAATCCTAAAATAATTTTGGTGGCGCCATCTTGCGTCGTAACCACCTCCCGTATTGACCACATCCGATTACGGGCTAAACCATGATTGGCACGACCTTGGGCTTCAGGATCAGGGCCAAACCAGGGCCAGCAGATCGGTGCGCCCCCTCTAATTGCCTTTCCTAACTGATAATTGACCTTGCTACTGACAAAAATTACATCCTCAGCCTGTCCCACAGGTTTAAACGACAATATATGCCCTGCATAAAGGGAAATCGAAGCCTGAGCAAATTCATTATTCACCTCGACCACGGGAAAGCCGTCTTCTACCTCGACAAAATTTACTTTACCCGCAATGCCATACTCAGCGTTCAACTGCTCAATATTCATGGTTATACCTTATCTATGTTTTAAGATCGATTGTTATCAGAAGCCACTAAAAATTAGTGATACTTTCTTTTTTCATTTGGGCATAGGAGAAACAGAAGAATACACCCGATCTCTTGAATAAATATGGAAATATCTACCGAAAAATGAAAATTAAATAAGAATGACTCCCGATAACAAAAAGTATCTTACTAGGCAACTGCCATCGAGTTCAGTAATCCTTGAAACACAGCTAGTCCATCAGTACTACCGAGAGCAGGGTCAGAAGCTCTCTCGGGGTGCGGCATCATACCTAATACATTACCCTGTTGGTTAATGATCCCTGCGATGTTGTGTAGTGATCCATTGAGGTTATGTTCAGTAGTAATTTCGCCTTGGGAACTACAGTAGCGAAATAGTACCTGATTATTATCTTCTAAAGACTTTAAAGTATCATCATCGGCATAATAACAGCCTTCGCCATGAGCAACAGGCAGAGTAATGACTTGTTCTGCCTGGTATCCTCTTGTCCAAAGCAAATCATTACGCTCAACTCTAACGGGGACGCGATCGCAAATAAAATGTAGTTTCCGATTGCGGATCAATGCTCCAGGCAATAGACCCATTTCAGTCAAAACTTGAAAGCCATTGCAGATACCCAAGACATACTTACCCTGTTTGGCATGTTCAATAATACTATTCATTACGGGAGAAAACTGAGCGATCGCACCACAGCGGAGATAATCACCATAGCTAAATCCGCCTGGAATAATCACGGCATCGAGATCGTGAATATCTGTTGATTGATGCCAAACCATGCGAGTGGGGACAGACAATAAACCCTGAGTCACCGTTAAAATATCGCGATCGCAATTTGAGCCAGGAAAAACTATAACGCCAAACTTCATTACTCTACTCCTGATGTGAATTTTATACTGTAGCCAGTTGAGTTAATTCAAAGCGGTAGTTCTCAATTACCGTATTTGCCAACAGGCGATCGCACATTTCATCTAGATGCTGTTTAGCTTGCTCTTCGTTGTCGGCAGATAATTGCAGCTCAATATATTTTCCAATTCTGACGGATTCAACTTCGGTATATCCCATTTGGTTTAATCCCGATTCTACCGCTGTCCCTGCTGGATCTAATACTGAAGAGCGTAAAGTAACATAAATTCGAGCCTGATATTTGCTAGCCATAGAATAATGGTAGGGATAAAGGATAAAGGACAAAGGCGCCTAACGCCGCATGTAGGGAAAGAAAATTTAAAGTAATTTGTGTAATCTAAATCTTAAATTAAATTTCATTAAATTAAAAACTTTATTTCGATAGTAGACAAGGTCTAAGATCGATCAAGCAAGTAGAGACGTAAGATAGACTAAGACTCAGGTTCGATATCAAAAAGAAAACTATGAAAACGCAACGTACCCGCTCTCAAGCGAGAATTATGACAGTGCTTCAAAGTCTTCAGGGTTCTATTTCGGCTCAAGATCTTTATATCGAACTTCGTAACCGAGAACAGGATATGGGTTTGGCTACTGTTTATCGTTCCCTAGAAGCTTTAAAACTACAGGGAGAAGTTCAAGTTCGTACTTTAACTAATGGCGAGTCGGTTTATAGTTCTATCAAAAGCGATCGCCATCATCTGACCTGTGTTCAATGTGGAACCTCAATCCCTATTAATGAGTGTCCTGTCCATGACTTGGAACAACAGTTAGAAAAGTCCCACACTTTTAAGGTTTACTATCATACCCTGGAGTTTTTTGGTCTATGTCAAAGGTGTCATTAACGGGTGAACGAAAAAATGTGTGGGAGATCGCGCAAAAGTAATGAGTAATGAGTAATGAGTAACTACAAAGCAGTGCGTTTCCTCTTTTACCTTTTACCTTTTACCCGACAAGATAGTTAGCCCCACAGGAAATTTGGTTCACCCGTCATTAACGTATGAGCAAATCCATAATATATTAAACCTGAGTCATAGTTTTACTACATTTGAACTGTGATTTAAGGTTAAAAGCAAAGCCAGCTACCAAAATAGTTAACCCTCCAGTAATCCACAGTGGGGAGGTGTAATTAAGGCTAACCAGTAATCCTGAAATTACAGGACCGATCGCATTAGACATACTGAGAAACGATGAGTTGATTCCCAACACTTCGCCTTGTTCATGAGCATCAGAATTGAGAGATAGCACTGTATCAATTAAGGGCATGGGAAAAGCATTAACCAAGCCAAATACAACCATGATAAATACAAACGCACTATAGGTCGGGAACGTAGGTATCAGTAAGAAAGTCACTCCCCGCAAGGCTAAAGATACAGCAATAATATTGATTAGATTAAATTTCTTACTCAAAGGTTCTAAAGCAAAGACCTGTGAGATAAAGCCTAAGATTCCCACTAAGGCAAAGATGATTGCCAAACCCTTAGTATCTTGATCCAAAATATTGAGGAAAAACGGCTGAAAAGCAAAGGTGAAGATAGTGAAGGTGCTGCCACTGAGGAAAGTCAGAACAAATAAGCTTCCTAGTTTTGGTCTTGTTAATGATTGAGCAATCTTACCAAAGGCAAAATCATTCCAGCTTAATTTAAAGTTACTCTGTTTCCCTGATGCGGTTTCAGGCAGAAACAAAAAAGTTAACAAAGCGGCAATAGCGGCAATTACTGCACTAACAATAAAACTCATTCCCAGTGGAGAAATCCCAGGCAAAGTGGGTAGTTGTTGAGCTACATAACTTAGGACAGGACCGATGACAAAACCGAGACGAAAAGTTGCACTAAAGATGCCAAAGGCTTGAGGACGCTGTTGGGGAGTCGTAATATCGCTAATTACGGCGCTGGCAACAGAAGTATTGCCCCCTGTCAAACCGTCTAGCATGCGTGCAAAATATAGTAACCAAGCAACCCCCGCTACACTAGCTAGCAAGTTGGCTACTACCGTTCCTGCCAAGCTAAATACTAAGACATATTTACGTCCTAAACGATCTGATATTTTACCTAGAATTGGCGTACCAACAAACTGTGATAAAGCAAAAGCAGTAGTTAACAGGCTGGCTTGAAAGTCACTTAGTCCAAATTGTTTGGCGTAGGGATAGATTAAAGGAATAATAATCGTAAAGCTAATTGCGTTAATTAAGGCAATGAGGGCAATTAGCCAAAATAAAGGAGGTAAATTGAATTGCTGGCGCCATCTGCTGCTTTTCATTAAGAGGGTGGGATTAAATAATTCTAAAGTACATATATCTTTACAATTTCACAACGCTAATAGCCAGCAGAATCTATAAGATATAACTTATGACTTATAAAGCTTACCTAATCTATTTGACTTTGTAATAAAGCAACAAGACTCCGTTGTCGTAAATTTGACTATTAGTAAGTTCTAAAATAGATTGCTGAATTACTCCAGAAAAGAGAGGAATACCTGAACCCATCAAAAATGGATTTACCTTCAGAATTAACCGATCAATTAAATTATTAATGAATAAGGTGGTGGCTAAATTTGCCCCACCACAAAGCCAAATATTTTTACCTGGTTCTTGTTTTAAATTGGTAACTAATTCGACAGCATTTTCTGAAACTAGTGAAACATTGTCATCTGGACTAGCTGACATAGTACGGGAAAAAACATACTGCTTCAGATGTGAGTAGGGACTAGTTATACCATCCTTCAAACCAACCTCATAGGTCTTGCGCCCCATAAGAACGACATCAAACCACTGATTTTCGTCATTAGTACCCATTACATCTCTCAGATGAGATGGCACAGTTTCAGGAAAAATGGCGAATAAATTGGCAAAATATTCGCTATCTTGGCAAAAGCCGTCATGTGAGCCGTCACTGTCGGCAATAAAGCCATCAACACTACAAGCCACATAATAGATTAATTCCTTCATGGTTTGATCTTGGAGATATTTTCAACTAATCATGATGATTCGTATGCTCAGAAATCTCATGGTGGTTTGATTTAGTATGGCTCAGATGAAGTAGATATTGACTGATAGAAATCAATAATATTGCTAGAGAAATATAAATTACATCGCTCAGTTTGCCAATTTCAATACTCAGCATTTGCTTGAACAAACTAACAATTAGAGCCACTACAATTACGTTGACTAGTTTCCCTTTTAATTCTTCTAAACTATTGCTTTGGAGAATACTAGAATCATCTTGATGTTTGAGGGTAATTTCAGAGATAAATAATTCATAAATACCAAAGGCAAAAATCAACAAGACGATGCCAATAAGATAGTAATCTACACCTCCAATAATGTATGCTATCGTTTTAATCGTTAATTCACCTTCAGGATCTTGAGGATCGATCGCAATGGTTAATCCTGCCCAAATATCGATGGTGCCAATAACGATTAGTCTGAGAGCGCTGAGTAAGCTAAAAATGACGGGGGCGAGAATAAAAAAGCGAAAGTTCCAGATCAAAGCTTCAAATAATAATTCAATTTTGTTAAATCTAGTTTTGGTTTTATTGTTCATGGACGATTATCCGCCATAGGTTATGAGTCACTACTAACAATCTACTAGTTTATGGTTAAGCACTTCATTTATTTGCTAGTAACTGAATCATGAACCCACTCAAGATGTTGAGGAAGTAGGGTGGCTAAATCATATTTTTCGATGATAGTTGCTCTTGCTTGTTGCCGAATTGCCTCCATTCCCTGGGGATTATCCAAGGCTTCGATAGTGCGATCGCATATTTGTCGGGGATCGAAGAAATCTACCAGTAAACCATTAACGTTATCTTCGATTACTTCAGTTACAGGTGCCGTATCCGAAGCCACGATTAAACAACCTGTAGCCAAGGCTTCGAGCATCGACCAAGATAGGACAAAGGGGCGAGTCAGATAGATATGTACTGATGAAGCCTGCAAAACCTGAAGATATTCATCATAGGGTAATAAATCAGTAAAGTGGACGCGATTTAGATCCAAAGGGAATTTTTCTAGCATGGCATCTTTATAAGTTTTACCATCAGGCAGACTTTTACCATATGCCACCCGATTTTTGCCGACAATGACAAAGTGACACTGGGGTCGTTTTTTTTGCAAGAGGGCAATGGTTTCAATCAACTGAGGAAAGCCACGATAGGGTTCCATGCCGCGCGCCACATAAGTTACAATCTCTGCGGCATCACTCAGATCCAGGTTGATCCGTGGTAAAAATAATTTAGCTCCCTGAATCGGTTTAAAATAGCTGGTATCAATGCCATCATGATGCACCTTAATTTTGCCCTGAAACTCTTGAGGAAACTGCGCCCTTTGCCAGGCTGTAGGAGATAAACCGCGATCGCAACTTGCTAAATCTAACAAAATTGGTGCATTTTTGACTCTAATTCGCGCTTCATCATCAGCATTTATAGGATCACTGGGGTCAAAGCTGGCATCTGAACCATAGGCGTTGTAATACCATTCAAAATAACAGAGTAGAGTTGCCCGAGAAAATATATCCTTCATAAACAAAGTAGGACCCCAACCCGAGTGACCATACACTATATCGGGATAAAATCCCTGGTCTTTTAGTTTTTGGGCAACTCGATATACTCCCTGTGCTTCTAACACAGCGCTTTCTAATGGTCTAACGTAATGGTGAGTTTCAGGACGAACATTACGAGATTTCTCATACAACACCTTATTAACACCATTAATTTGACCTTCTTTACGGTTGGTGGCATAAACTACCGTATTTTGCGGATCTTTGCCTAAAACTGTCGCTAAATGGCGGAATTGAGCGGGAAAATTAGGATGTAAAAATAAAATCTTCATTATTACTCGTTATAATAACAGGCTAATTCGCTCTAATTTTAGCTGCTGTAAAACAGACTGTCGTGATAGTGATGGGTAATATTTCAGTTTAAGCAAGCATAAATACTCGGATATAGCTGTACAAAGTTAGGTTTAGTACAGTACAGAAGTTAAAGGCTATTAAGTAGCAAGTGTCCTAATCTAAATACGTAATGCTATAAATGCTTTAACTTTAATAAACACAGCCAAGCCTCAATGAAGATATTTAATGTAGTTTGTTTGTCAATTAGGTATTTTGAAGATTTGCGAGGATATACATTATTTCTAACTGACTTGTAAATATCAAAGAGTTTCTTGATAATCGACTCGCTCTTATTTAAAAGAGGTTTGAACTTTTTTTTGCGATGAACTACCAAAAAAACTCCTATAGCCTTTCTCGAATTAGCAAGGTACACCGCAATCAACAATCAACTATTAACAATTAACAAAAACCATAGACTAAAACTTAATAATATACCTCGAAAAAGCTATGAAATTATCTTGAAAAAATTAGCCTCTTTAGTTCAAATATTAAATTGTCCACCAAAACTTCATCTACTGCTAGATAACTGATTATCATTTATTTAATTCTGGGTCAAGGGAGATAGATAACTATGAACACAGCACAAAGCGCAGTCGCAGATTCAACAGCTAAAAATATTAATTTTGACTACATACATCTTCAGTCAATGCCTGAAATTTGGCGTATTGCTGCCGATAGGTTTAATGACAACATCGCCCTTAAAGATCCTCATGTTAAACCAGAAGTAGCTATTAG
>JBCCDL010000070.1:0-13654 GCA_039030815.1 Cyanobacteria bacterium P01_A01_bin.83
GGGATGGTTGTATTGAGGATCTTTGAGTAATGCTAACTGCGCCTGTCGTAAGGCTTCGGCTTTGGTAGTTCTAAGCTGCACTAAGCGACGATAAAATTCTGACATCAACACGGCGGTAGAATCATCTCGCACCGCCCATAAGGTCGCTACAGTACTTCTCGCCCCAGATCTTAGCGCTACTCCTGCCATGCCTAACGCTGCGCGGTTATCGCCTTCGGCGGTTTCACAAGCACTCAGTACCAATAATTCGATGGGATTGTTACCTCGATTCTGGAGTACCTCACCTAAATCTTTGACGTTTATTTTATCTGTCCAAGTGAGTAAAAAGGTATCTTCGGCATTGGAACTAAACTGTCCGTGAGTGGCTAAATGTACCGCAAAAAAAGACTCAGACTCAATTTGAGCTTGAAAATCACTACGGGTAAAGCGATAGTCGATTAAAATTTGGGAAGGTACTAGATCTTTAATTTGCGTTAATTCTGCTTCGACTTTGGGTAAGGGCGGAAAGCCCTGACGGGATGCGGTTAAACCTCCTGTAAGGGTTTTAAAGTTAGTCTTCTCTTCTGCTGATGCGAGTAACTGCAAGCCAGGAGTTAAAGCAACGTTATATTGTTCGATTAAATATTTCTCGCCGTCGTGCAATACCGACATCGGAATACTTCGCAGTAAATCGTCTAAAACAAACACCAAAGTTTTTATACCCTGCTGTTGCAAACTAGCTTCACCTGGGCGAATCAACCAGTCGTATAACTGTTGTGCGGGAGGTAATATTTCATCGGCAAGAAAGACGGGATTAAGGGTTTGACTAATCTCTCGAAATATTGTTTCTCTTTCCTTAATTGTTAAACTATTACTATAATGCTGTAAAGGTTGGTTTGGTAAGGATAGAATTACCTCCAAACGATCTTCAAGTAAAATAGGATAAATAACTGCTGCTGTAGGATCTATTTCTTCAATACCTTTGGGTTGATAGACTACACAAGCTTCGCGAAAATAGTTTTCCAATTCCGCTAACTGTAAAGCTTCGATCGCTTTTCTCGATTTTTGTAGGTATTCCTGTTTAATATCTGGCGGTAAGCTATCTACATCCCGTAATAGCAACTGTACGTATTGACGGTATACTGGTTCGACGCGATCGCGATAATCAAAACGAACATCAGTACTAATGGCTACTAAATCTTGACGTAAAGATTGTAAGGTATCTATAGCTTGTTCATAAGAAGCAATTGCCGTGTCTGTTTCGCCTTTGGCTTTGGATATCCTTCCTGCTTGCCAATACCAATCGGTAACTATATCTTCAGCGCGGCTGTTTTGAGCCACTAAAATTGCTTCTTGAGTTAACTTTGAAGCTTTTTGCCACTGTTGCTGTTGTTCGTAATAATGCCCTAATTCCCCCAAGACATGAGACTTGGCGCGAGGGTTATCTAATGCTTCTGCTTCGGTTTGGGCTGCGATTAGAAGATTTTTGATTTCTCTTAAATATTTGGTTTTGGGCGAATGCCATTTTCCCCTACTGTGTGCCAAATTTACTCGGGCGTATATCTTATTTAAACTTAGAGGTAAACTATTAATATTTGATGCGATCGCGGGGAATAATTCTTGGGCAATATTATCTTGTTTTGTGGCGATTAATAGAGCGAACAAATTTAAAGATGCGTCAATTTTGGTTTGCAGATCTCTAGCATTAACCCTGACCTGTTTATAGATTTTTTGTGCGGTTTGATAGTCTTGTTGCGCTTTGGCTGTATTAGCTAAACTAAGTTGAATTGATTCGGTTGATGCTTTAATTGTCTCAGCAATATTTAAACTATTTTCTAATATCTGTTGTGATGCTTTTAAATCTCCCATTGCCCTTAAAGTTACACCCAAACTCCTGGTTGACTGACAAAAGATAAATGAAAAACCTTAGAGTAGAAGCTATCAAAGGGCTGAGAGCTTGAAAAATCTTTTGGGGGAGTCAGTATTCTAAAATTAGATACCACTCAAAATAGAAGAATACTGTGAAAAAAACTCCCGTCTTTACAATGCCTTGAATCAATGGATGAGTCAACCAGTGGCTTGGTCGCATCTATGCCACCTAAAAACCTGCATTTGGATGATAGTTGCCTTAATGCACACTGGTAGTGTAAATCTTACAAAATGGTCGATGTATATTCCTTGTCGCGGTCAATTCGCTCAAAGCAGACAAAGACGTATCCAACGCTGGTTGAACAACCCCCGCATTAATGTTCATCGCATTTATGGGTCATTAATTAAAACCGCACTTTCTGATTGGTCAGAATCAAAGATATTTTTGGCATTAGACACTTCACTGTTTTGGGATGAGTATTGTTTGGTATGTCTTTCAGTTATCCATCGAGGAAGAGCATTACCATTAGCGTGGCGAGTGATGAAACATGAAAGTGCGAGCATTTCATTTGCCGATTATCGAGAAATGCTTAAACAAGCACAGTCAAGACTCCCAGAATCAGTAAAAGTAATTCTACTGGCGGATCGAGGATTTATACATACCGAATTAATGACTATGCTGACAACTCAACTAGGATGGCATTATCGTATCCGAATTAAGAGCAATAGCTGGATTTGGCGTGGAAAATGGTGTCAACCAAAAAACTTTCACTTTCATCTAGGAGAAGCAATTTGCCTACACAACGTACAGATTCATAAAGGTGAGTTTTATGGTGTAGTTCACGTAATTCTGGGTCGTAATAGCATCAATGGAGAGCTGTGGGCAATTGTTAGCAATGAAAAGACTACTCTTCAAACTTTTGCTGAATATGGATTACGTTTTGATATAGAGGAAAACTTTCTTGATGACCAATCAGCAGGATGGAATGTTCAGCGTTCAATGATTCGCGACGTTTGTGCTTTATCCCGCTTATGGTTTATCTTATCTGTCGCTACTCTCTACGTCACCGCTCAAGGTGTTGATGTCGTTCATGCAGGAAAGCGAAGATGGGTCGATACCCATTGGTTTAGAGGGAATAGTTATTTTAGAATTGGCTGGGATTGGGTCAAAGCAGCACTCTTAAATGGTTGGAAATTACTTCACTCTGTGACTTTTTCTAGTTATAAAGATCTCCATCCTGCGATGTCATCACGATCTCAACATCAAAAACGAGCTTTCCAATTGGAGTTCACAGTTCTAACTTACTCCTACAATGTCTCTTAAAAGTTTTGTCAGTCAATCAGCCCAAACTCTGCAAGCTTTTTACTTTTAAGGCTGAATTAGGTAAAGCTTCTAATTCATTATTAGCCGTTTCCAAAATATTTTTTGCCCGTCGATAATATCCCAAAGAACGTAACGCCTGTGCCTGATTAATTTGCGACCTCGCTATTAGCGAGGCACTGCGTGAACGCAATAACGGCTCAACCTCCTCAAGATCGCGATAAATTGTTTCAGCTTGCTTCCAAGTAGCTAAAGCATTTTCATATTTTCCTGTTCTATATTCCAGGCTACCTTTACTATTTAATAGTTGAGCTTGCAAAAAGGAATTATCATTATTCTCTAATAACTTAAAAGCCAACTGTAGCGCCTTCTCTGACTTGGTATACTCTCCTAAATCCTGAAAAGCGATCGCTTGATAATTATAACCAATAATCTTATTTTCAATTTCTCTATCTTCTTCAATAACTTGTTGCCAAACTATTACAGCTTGAGAATATTGACCGCGATCGTAATATTGCTTACCTTGTTGTAAATAATTAGATTGCGCCGTCGCCATAGAAGCAGTAACGATGGCGATCGCAACAATAGAAATAAGTATTAAATAGCGAAGTTTGACAAGCATTATTAATTATTTGTAGTAATTAACTTAGTTATGATTAATCTTTTTTACTGCATCAATAAAATAAGTAGTTCCAGGCTAATTAAGCATTGAATAGCCAAGAGGAATCGGGAATCGGGAATCGGCAACAGGGCAAGATAATTGTTTGTTACTGTAGATTTCTATTACGCGTTTTTTTTAAGTGGAGCTACTTAGCAATTATTAATCATTCATAGAAACACGAATGACTAACGACTAATGATGCTTGAGGTAAATGACTTTTAAAATGACTTTATAACATTAATTTGATATTCAAATTACAGACAAAAATAACCTGTCTTAAAAGGTTAAAGATAGCCCAATAAATATATAATCTTTACTACGCCTAATTACTAAATAAAAAATATTTAACTTTACAGTAACCATCGTTCCAGTATTATAACCATCACAATTGAAGACAATATGAGTTTACCTGAATTAAGCCTAACCTCGGAAAATTCTATTACTACTAACGATGAAACAATCTCCCAAATTTATGCTTTTGGAGATAGTTATTCAGATAACGGACTATCCTTTGAAATTTCTACTGCTGCGGTAGAGGCAGGAATACCAGATTCTTTCATTCTGCCAGCAGACCCAGAATTGGGACTCTATGATGAGTCAGGACGCTGGACTAACGGAATAACGGCGGTTGAAGTATTATCAGAAAACCTCGGACTAGATTTAACCGATTATGCAGTCGGTGGCGCTAAAAGTGGTGATGGTAATTATTACAGTTGGTTGGATTCTTTTCAAAATACAGGAGTGTTTGGTCAGGTAGACCAATTTACCACAGAACTAGAAGGACAAACCGCCGATCCTGATGCGCTCTACTTTGTCTTCGGTTCGGCAAACGATCTTTTTGAATATACTGATTTTGGTTTATCTGGAACAGTCGAAGAGTTGGCAGAGCAAACTATAGAAAATATTGTCGAGAACGTATCTAATTTAGCCGAATCAGGTGCGTCAAAGTTTTTGGTAGTCAATTCTTCCGATCTAGGTATTTTACCTGGCGTTATCGAGTTCGGTCAGGTTGAAGAAGCAACCTTGTTTACAGAACAAGTTAACAATCTGCTACCTCAAGAATTAGAAACATTAGAATCGGAACTAGGCATCGATATCGAAGTTTACGACCACGTTGCTATTAGCGATGAAATTCGTGCTAATCCCGAAGAGTACGGTTTAACTAACGTAGACGATCCTTATCAACCAGTTTTCCCCGTTGAAACCCCTAATGGTAATCCCGACGAGTATTATTTTTGGGACGAGTACCATCCCACCCGTCGCGTACATGAGATTATCGGCGAAGATATGATAAATTTCATCGATCTGAATTTTGAAAGTAATGTTCTTGACGGGGGCAACGGCAGGGACGAACTCAATGGTGGCAGGGGGAATGATACTCTAAATGGTGAAAACGGTGCCGATACCCTCCGTGGTGGAATTGGTGACGATCTTCTTACTGGCGGTAATGGCAGGGATACGTTTGTCCTGGCACCAGAAGAAGGAACTGATACTATTATCGATTTCAGTAACCCCGATTTATTGGGTTTGTCCGATGGTTTGACCTATAACGATCTATCTTTCTCTGGTAACGAGATTATCTTTGGCAGTGAAACTTTAGCAGTTTTGACGGGGATTGATACCACTACTCTTACTGAAAGTGATTTCGTAGTTTTGTAACGGAATGATATTTAAATAAAGGCGATCGCCAGAACCAAAGCAACTGTAAAATAGCGTTTGAATTTACCAAACATTATCGTAAAAAAATATAATGTGAAATCCAAAAAAGGACGCTACATATCATAAGTACGGGAAATGAAACTAACTACTAACTACTAACAAAGATGATTCCGTTTGTAGTAAACATTAAAGTATTTCATATATAGCCGTACAAACAATTATACATTGTATAACTTACAGCCAGAGCGATCGCTTTAATCTTGTCATTTGTAACAATTCAAACTCTTTTGCCCGATATCTACATTAGTCATCGAACTTGCCACCAATTCTACTTTTCCCTGTTCGTTGACAATCCAGTTTTGTGCTTCAATAACCGCAGGTTGAGTGTTTTCAGTTGTGGCTAAATCCGATTCACCCGTACCAGTTTCAAACGCCTGTAAGATAATCTCTTCTGATACAGAGGATCGGGGGTTGGCAGGTAAGCCACCTCTACCCGTAACAGTGAAGTTTGCACCTGCATCGGCGGGGCATCCTGCTGCAATTTGATTGCTAGAGTCGGTAGGAGTTTCGGGGAGTCTGGCTAAGCTTTCGGCAGGGTTGAGTTGTAGGATTTCTAGATCGACTGTGCCATCGATACCAAATTCGGAAGATGCGGTAATGTCGCTAAATTGAGTAAGTTCGGGGCGAAATTCTAAACCGAATAGTTGTTGAGTGGTGATGTTGATGTTACCTCCGTCGCCCATAAAGGCATTGGCAGTAATGTCGCTATTGGCTGTAGGATCGGCAATAATAAATTCGGCTGCAATATTAATATTTCCGCCGTCACCACCGCCAGTATTAGCCGTACCTGCACGGGTAGAGATTTGGCTGTTGTTAGTTAAAATTAGATTCTCAGCTATTTGCAGGGTAATGTTACCGCCTTCTCCTGAGTTGCTTTGGGCGATAATCGAACCGTTATTTAAAAAGATAGAACTGGCATCAATATTGATATCTCCTGCGTTGCCTTCTCCTTCACCACTAACGGAAACCGCAGCCCCATCAGTAATATTTAATTCTCCCGTAGTAATGGCAATATCGCCCCCCGTACCCGAAGCGGTGAGATAAGAAGAAGCAAATAAACCCGAAGCGATACCCGTTTCGGTAGGATCGATTAAGTTAATCTCATCGGTGACATTAACTGTCAGGTTTCCCGCCTTACCCGTACCAAAAGTAGTGGTAATTGCCTGTGCGCCTCCCGTAGCGTTTAGCTGGCGGGCATTGAGATTAATATCTCCCGAAGCTGCATCGGTAAATGTACCCGTAGCTAAGAGAGAGTTTTCTAAATCTATGATGTTGCTAGCGTCAATGGTAATATTGCCCCCATCTCCCGCGCCCAAGGTGGTGGTAGAAATTAAACCACCGTTACCTAAAGAAAAGTTAGGCGTATCGATCGCAATATTTCCTGCTGCCCCTTCTGCTGCGGTAATAGTATAAATTCCTTGGGTAAAGTTTTCAAAGCTAACCTCCCCTGTAAAACTAGGATTGACGATGTTTTCTAGTAAAGCATCAAATCCAGCCCCCTTAACATCAACAAATTCAGTAGCGCGGATGGTTATATCTCCTCCAGGGGAAGCAGTGACGGTTGAAGCGTTAATTCTACCGTTGTTTAATTGCAAAGTTCCCGTATTAATGTCAATATTTCCTCCCGATCCTGCATTAATTGTCGCCGTAGCAATTTCTCCTCCTTGACTTAGGTCAAGAGTATTGCTGGTTATCTCAATATTTCCTGCATTCCCCGTACCTAAAGAAGTTGCATTAATCCCATTGGAAGTAAGACTGTCTGTGGCAGTACCAATTATCTCAATCAGATCGGATTCAACGTTGAGGATGCCCCCGTTTCCCGTACCAAAAGTATTAGTACCGACCGAAGAATTTGCCCCGATACTTAACTCATTTACCGTTAAATCAAAATCACCCGCATTTCCCGCGCCAAAAGTAGCCGTACCCACATTTGCCCCATCTCTTAGAGTAAGGTTATTACTAGTTATATTCAAATCCCCTGCATTTTGCCCTAAAGTTCCCGTACTAATGCTGGCTTTACCTTGTAATGATATTTCTTCGGCATTGATGGTTAAGTTTCCCCCTTCCCCAATAAAAGGGAAGGTGGTGACAGTCGCGTCATCTCTTACTAGCAAGCGGGGTGTATTAATAGTTAAATCTCCCGACTTGCCTACTTCTTCGGTACTGGTGGTAATAGTCGCCCCGCCACGAAATACTAGATCTTCAGGGCTACTAGGAACAAAAACCCCAGTTTCTCTACCAACAACCTCAATAGATTCAGAAGCATTAATTATAATATCGCCCCCGTCACCACTGGTATTGTCTCCCGCAGTAGTAGCTATGCCAGAAAAGTTATCAAAAAATTCGGGTAACTCTGCATCATTAATTACTCTGATGCGACGGGCATCGATCTTTAAATCTCCCGCATCCGCAATACCAAAATCACCCCTGGTATACAAAGTACCGTTTCTGACTACCAAATCTTCAGTAGCCTCTACCGTTACATCTCCGCCTACGGCGTTTTGCACTGTTCCCAGGTTGGCTTGAGTTTCATCTCTGGTTAGGGTAATTAAGGAAGTATTTTCTAGCAAGATCGATTTACCCTTTAAAGTAATTCCCTCTGTTTCTCCATCCCCACCAATACGGTTAATAATTCGCACATCTTCCGCTAGCAAAGTTTCACCCGTAGTAAACTGCAAATGCCCCGAAACCGAACCAACAGAACTAATATCCCCCAAGCGATCAAGTTTTCCTGGGGCGGTAAAGGTTAGATCCCCCGCAGCATCAAAGATAATATCTCCTGCATTGCCTAAAGCATTAGCCAGCACGAAATTAGTCGAGGATATTGCACCATTAGAACTCGTTACCTGAATATCCCCTGCATTATCCGTACCAGGTAGAGTGTTAATCGGTACAAAATCGCTTTCAGTTCTCGCTACTCCAGGATTGTTGATAAAGCCACTGATTAAAAACCCCGTCGTAATATCTCCCGACGCAGTAAGATTTATATCTCCCCCGTCACCTGCTGCATTGCCCGTAATGATTTGACTATCGATAGCCATGTTTATCTGGCTTCCTGCTTCTACCGTGACATCTCCCCCATTGGTAATAATTGCTGAAGAGGGGTTCACAATAAAGCTAGCTATTCCTCCCTCTGGATTTGCTAAAGCTTCGTTGTTAAATCTAGTAGTAAAGTTACCGCCAGCTAAAGAAATAGTTTGATTGTCTGCGATAGAAAGCGATCGCCCTGCCTCAAAGGTAAGATTATTATTAGACTGGCTAGTAATATCGTCATCGACAGTAATATCATTATCCGCCTGTAAGACTACATTGCTATTAGCTAAAGCTTGAGAAATAAATTCCCCTGACTGGATCTGAAGATTATTAAGATCGCTGATTTGAAAAGTTCCTACACTGCCATTCACAGCGCCAGTGTTCACTGTACCTGTAAAATTAATATTCGTACCCGAAACTTCGATGAAACCATTAGGAGCAATTAAAGCACCGCTATGGCTTACTCCTTGCCCTAATAAACTTAAATTTTGTCCGTTACCTACTTCTAAAACTCCCTGATTGTTAATTTCTCCAGCATTGCTGCCATACTGCAAACCAGGAGTAAAATTAACCGTTAACAAAGGTGGTACATCGGGATTAACCGCATTAAATTCTCCATCATCAAAAATCAAACTTTCGGCTGTAGTCGCCAAAAAAGAACCACTAACATCCAAACTGGCATTTTCGCCAAACACGATCCCGTTAGGATTAATTAAGAATAAATTAGCCCCGCCGTCTACCCCCAACGTACCAAAGATTTCCGAAACATTGCTACCTGTAACGCGAGTCAGAATATTAGAAATATCATCGGGATTAGCAAAATAAACCTGTTGTCCTTGCTGGATACTAAATTCACTAAAGCTGTGAAACAAATTCTCGCCCCGAATTGCCCCACCTTCAATTAAATCTCTTAACTGCTGCGGAGTAATTACAGAACTTTCTTCACCTAAAGTATTATCAGGAATAACCTGTGCCTGGGAAGCAGAATATAGATTCAGTGCAATTGAACCAATAGCAAAGAAACTAATCGAAGAAATATAGCGATCGCGACGCGGTTGCTTTAGCAAGTCATTAAACTTAGCTAATCCTTGAGGTTTCTTCATTGTGTTTGTTAATAATTGCTGTAAGTTATGCAGTAAAACATTGATAAGATTTTAAATGAAAAGTAGAACAAAAATCTTAGTTGTTAAAATCTAAAATTTTTTTATTTGTAACCAAAACAGTAAAGTCATAAAAGTCATATTATTTATCTAGCTGGCGATCGCTATTTAGTTTATTTTTACTTTATATATGTTTAAGGCTCAATCTTTAATCGAAAAATTATTTATAGTTATCTATGTCTTTTTAATGTTAGAGCGATCACTGTTTGCCGAATCAAAAACCCAACCGACAAAAAATGATTCTGATTCTGAAGAGAAAATAGTTTTTATTGATGAGTTCGACCCTCCAGGGGACGATAAACCAAAAGATACTGGTGCGGGAGGATCGCGGGATGGACTTCGATGCAATCCTAACGAACAACCAATACATGCCATAATGCCTCCTGGTAATTTTGGACTAACTACCAAAGTAAAACCTAATATTTATCTATACCTGCCACAAAATTCAGCAAAACAAGTAGTATTAGCCATACAAAATGAAAATAAAACCATTTACGAAAGAGCCTTTTTGCCCATTGAAACTAACAATAATATCGCTAGCTTTTCCTTACCCAAGAATAAATTAAATCTCGAAGCTGACAAAAACTACCAGTGGAAAATCTCCGTGATTTGTAGCGAACATCCCAAGCCTGGCGATCCAACTTTTACTGGCTGGATACAAAGAGTTGAGCCGACAGCTATTCAAAAACAGTTAAATAATAAAACCAATCAAGAACGAATTCAATACTTCGCTGAAAATGGTTACTGGTACGATTTATTAGATGCGGTCGCTTCACAAAATAATTGGCAACAAATTTTAGAAATTTTTTAAAGTGTCCTCAAAAACCATGTCCTTGTCTTTGCGTGAGATCCCAACTCAAAATATTAAGTGCAACTTCACAGAGAAATGGTCTAAAGCTCGATTTATAGTTATTTTAAATAAAAATTGAGTCTGATAGATTTCAGTCCCAGTACATGGGGAACCAGCCCTTTGTCAGTCCCCATTCCCTCGAAAGGATCAAGGCGTAAGTGGGTTCCGCATATACTCACGTACTCAAAAATTAATTAAAACGACTATAACTAACTGAGCAATTGTTCGATTAATTCTTGATTTTTCTGACTCTCACCTTGTTTTAACAACTCAAAAGCAATTTTATTGGCTGTAGGTTGTGATTGAGAAATTATTTTTAGTTGTCTGACAGTTTCGATTAACTGCATTCTAGATAGCTGTCTTTGAGTTATTAACGTAACTGAAATAACAGCCAGAATAAATGCGATCGCCATTGGCACGACTGGTAACCACCATCCTTGTAAGAATGTCAGATAAGTCAGCAAAATTGTCACAATTAAAACGAGAGTTAAAGCAATTGCGCCTACCCACAATACTCGCAACCGCCAACTAAAAAACGAGCCTACTACTACACTCATTAAGATTAATAACCATTCAGTACCATCATAAATGCTACGTAACATTGCCCTGCCGTCAATAGCTGCGCTCAAAAGTTGGGAAATGATATTAGCGTGAATAGTTACCCAAGCCATTTGTTTACCAGTTTGCCAGCGACTATAAGGAGTAGGAGACAGATCGCTGGTGCTGTCGGCTATTGAACCAATTAGAATAATGCGATCGCGAATTAATTCGGCAGGAATATTATTTGCTAATAAATCGGATAAAGAATAGTGAGTAAAACGCTCTAAAGTACCGCGATAGTTAATTAAAATCTGATAACCCCCCGCATCGGCGCGAACATAACCGCCATCATTTGCTTGAAAAGGAATCAAAGTGGTTTTTCCTAATTTGAGATCGGAGGATGTATTGCTGAGGGGTTGGGGTTTAATATCTTCTGCTTGTAAGTATTTTAAAGCTAGTCTGAGAGCAAAACTACCCTCGATAGCATCATCATGACGTACAGAAAGTAATGCACGGCGAATTACACCATCACGATCAAAGACTAAATCGGCAAAGCCCACCTGGTTCAGTTGATCTAACAAAGTTGGTGGAGGAATTTTTACACCGATCACTTTTTCAATTCCGATAAGGTTAGGTGTAGCTACAAATAACTTTTGTAATTCTTCATTCCCAGGTGGTACGGGTAAATCTCGATATAAATTTAGTCCAATTACTCTGGGCTGATAGCGAATTAAATTATTAAGCGATCGCGCTACAATTCGATCTGATAGGGGAAATTGACCGAAGTTCTGAATGTCAGATTCAGCGATAGTGATAATTGTTATAGGGGACAAGGCATTTATTATGGGACGCTGTTGAGTATAAAGATCGAATGCTGTTAATTCTAATCCTTGTAAAACTCCTGTCGAACGCAGCAAAATAACGAATGTAGTAACGGCGATCGTCACTATCCCCACCCAGCTTTTAGACAAACGCTGTCGTGTGATTTTTTGCCTAGCATTTCGACGTGCTACGGTTAACAAACGATTGGCTTCTCGTACTGTGTGTAGTGCAAACTGCGCTTTCTCTTTTTCTATTTCAGCACGAGCTAAATCTAATTCAGTTTCTTGCTGTGTTAGTTTTTGACTCGCAGCTAAAAAGCGATAATCTAGGTCACTTAGCTGTTTGTTTTCTGCCCATGCTAGAGCTTCTTTTAATTCTAAACCCCGCAATAAATGCGCTTTACTTTCATCTTCCAACCAGGCATCAAAATTAACTCGATAAGGACGTAAATTAGCTAACTGCTGTTCTACCCAATCAAGATTAAAAACTTCTTGATATATGCGGTTTTTTACCTTTAGGTAATTTCCCTCGAAGACAACTAAACCAGATAATAATAGTTCTGTTTGTTCTTTACTGTTATCTTTCTCTACTAAATTAGATTGTAAAATCTGTTGATAAATACCTAGTAATCTACCTGCATTATTAGAATCAGACAATAGGCGATCGCGTATAGTTCTTAAATGTTCTGGTTCATCTTGAGATTGCCAGTTGTTAATAATATATTCTCGGACAATTTTATTTATAAAATCATTTTTGGCAAGATTTTCGTCAAACTTTATTACACTTAATTGACAGAGCTTTTGAGTTAAGAACGGTTGCCCTCCCGTCCAGGCAAGAATTTCTTGTATAATGCGATCGCGAGGGGCAAATTTATGACTCAATCCTACAACTAATGGTTTGACTTGTTCTAGCTTAAAACCGTCAATAGCGATCGCTCGTCCAATATTGAAGGGAGTAATTTTTTTATTTCTAATTAAATCTGTTGGTGCAGCTACTCCAAACAAAGCAAAAGCAACTCGATGGTAATCTGGGTTGATCGCTCTTTGATTATAGCAATAACGAATTAAGGCAAAAAAATCATCGACGGGAAAGTCTAGACTTTGAATGCGATCGATTTCATCAATAAAAATATATAGCTTTTGGTTGGAAAAAAAATCCAGCAGTAGTTTGATAAATTCGCCTAACTTCTGTGCATAAGAAAACTCTTGTTCTTGCCACCAACTTTTTAAGCTTACCGTTTCAGTTAAACCTAATTCCGTCCATAGTTGAACGACAAAACCTTTATACCACTGCAAAGGAGTAACAAATTCACCACCCAAATAAGTCAAATCGATACTAACGCAAACATCTCCTTGAGCCTGTAACTGATGAAAAGTACGTACTAGTAAAGAAGATTTACCCATCTGTCGAGAATTTAACACATAGCAAAACTCTCCTTGTTGCAAAGCATCGGTTAGTTCTTGATCGGCAGATCTGACAATATAACTCGGCGCATTTTTAGGTAAACTGCCTCCTACTTGATAGGTGCGGTCGTACATATAGTCGTTCTAATTAATTTCCGTATCCTCTAAGTACATGGGGAACCAGCCCTTTGTTAGTTCGGGGGATTAGGGATTAGGGATTAGGGACTGGGATAAGTTTATCTGAATTTCAAGTTATTCAGTTCATATGGTTTCTATAAAGACATGACTATAGTTTAA
>JBCCDL010000071.1:0-13622 GCA_039030815.1 Cyanobacteria bacterium P01_A01_bin.83
AGCTTTCGTTCCAACCTGCTCCAGTAATATACTGTTTGCCATTCTCTTCGATTAGCTTTCCATAATAAATTTGCTCGATTTCATAATGATCTAATGGAACTTCTATTTTCCAATCATCAACTTGAGTTAAAGCTTCTAAGTCAAAAACAATTCTTTGCTTATCTCCCCAATCATCCGTAACTGTTGATTTTAAATTGAAATATGTGCGATTAACTAACATATTTATAAATTATTTTTGGGTATAAATTATGATAAATATCGAGAAAGTTTAATTAAAAAAACATACTATGACTATCTAAAAAAGTATTATGAGCATGCTAAGAATTAGAATGATAGTTACTTTAGAAAGATGACGATTACTTTCTAAGGTTGCGATCTTCTTTAAAAAGAAAAACTTTTAGAAGCCTCAATCAACGAATAGGTGATTCTAAAAGCCTTTCTTAATTAGATTTAGTTAGCTAATAATATTTTTAGATATCTTGTATCTCTGAATAAAAAACTAATAGTGTCCCAAAATATTCGATTAAAATAGCGATCGCTGTGCTTTTTATCAGTTAAAACAAATTACTCGGCTTATGAAAGATTTTCCTTAAAAAAGAGACTCAATATTTTCTATAATCTGTTGCTGTTGTTGTGGATTTATATCAAGATCGGAAATATAATCCATGATTACTGATTTATAATCATTTAAATCAAATCCTGAATTTCCGAGAGAATAGTTTCTTACTAAACCTGTGTAATCTGCAAAATTGTCGCTGCTATTATCTAATGAGTTGCTGCCATCGGGAAAGTTTACCGAATCTTCTCCTTCGACCATCATCAGGTCATTGAATTGATCCATTGAATAATCTTTATTACTGCTGTCTGCTTGTCCTGTTAAGGAATCTTTAAACACGTCTAAAACATCGGCTTCTAAGTCTTCCATATTGGAAACATCTTGGGTATCTCTGGGAAGATCTTCTAATTCACCACCCTGTTTTTTCGAAGTCTTAGTTGGAGTAGGCTCATTATCAGTTACCTCAATTGCTTCAGGTACTAAATCTGGTTCTTGATTTGATTTTGGGGCATCAGAATTACCAGTATTAAGCTGATCTACTTCAGGATTATTATCCTCTTCTACTGCCACAGGAGCATTATTTGGTTCAAAAACAGAGGTAGGTTGATTGTTACCGCCCGTGGAGTTGTTACCTAAAGGAGTACCAAAAACTTGAGTCCAATAGTGATTGTAGTTTACTGAACCTGTATCGTTTTCTAAAAATTCGTAGCCAATACCAATTTCAGTATAGTCAGCATTGAGAATGTTGGCACGATGACCAGGACTGTTCATCCAACCTTCTACAACTTGTTGAGCAGTTCTTTGACCAGCAGCAATGTTTTCTCCTGCTGTAGAATAAACGTAGCCAGTATCCTTAATACGATCAAATGCGGTGGAACCATCGGCACCAGTATGACTAAAAAAGTCATCCTCTCCCATACTGTCGCTGTGACCTTGAGCTGCTTGAGATAACTGATTATCCAAGCGTAAGGGGTTTAATCCCGCTTTTGCTCTTTCAGCGTTAGTTAATTCTAGTACTTGATTGATTAGTTGAGTAGACATAATAATTTCTTGGTTATCGTGTATTGGATTTCAATGTCCGAAATATGCTGTTTGCAGCATTGATTCGTAAATGGTTTTGATTGATACACGGGTTTACAGTTGATTAAAATAATCCGTCAATCTCAAAACCTAAAGACTTATTGGATCTAAAATCACAGTCATTAGATTCAAACTAATAAAAACTAAAACGTATGACATAATGGCTTGTCTTAGTAGAATTGCTTAATGAATTCCTGAACAAAAACCTCTTTTGTTTTATGAAGTTTTTATCTATCTGACTTATTCATTTATAAGGTTTTTGTAAACCTACTACCGATGATCTCGATTCCTGGTAGTAATTGTTTTTTGTCACACACAAAATATATTTACTTGTAGTATTATAAAAACTTTCATTTATTACAGATGTATTTGTAATAAATGAAAATAGAGTAAAGAATATTTATTTTGGATTAAGGCAAGAGTAAAATTACTGAAATTAGATTATTTATCAATGGACAATTGATAATTGATAATTGACAGCGGGAGACGCGCCGCCCGAAATTGTTCATTGTCAATTGTTGAACGTATCCCGCCGAAACTAATTGATTAAATTGATACTTTGGTTAGATTCGCTTGATACAACTTAAAGCTATGGTAATGATTAATTTGGATAAGTCATAAATTTTTAAAATGAACGAACAACAAGAACAAAAAACCTTTGAAGTCGATGGCACTCGTCCCATAGAAAGCGGTGACATTGAAGTTGTGGATACCTTCTTGGAAGACGGTACTCGCCCCATTGCCGAAAGTCCCGACTTCTTGATTACAAATAGTCAAAATAATACAAGCGATCGCCCTGTAACTACTGGTGATTTGGATGCAGACCAGGTACTAGAAGTAGATGGTAAACGTCCTGTGGATAATAGTGATACCGAAGTGGTTGATACTTTTGAGGCTGATGGTACTCGTCCAATTATGTCCAATAAATACGAAGTAGTAGATACTTTGGATATTGATGGAGAACGTCCAATTACTTCCAAGTAAAATTTGAGCAATAATTAAAGATCTTAATTGTCATGTTTCCAAAAAGACGTGGCAATATTATGCTTTTTATACAAAGGGTATATTTACAGGCGATCGCTCATTTAAGCTTATGGCATTATTAAACCAGCAAAAACGGCAAGCTATCGGTCAGAACTTTAATTCAGTAATTGATTATTTAGACCGCAAATTTAGTAAAACTCAGATCCACCTCCCAGAAGTACCAAGTTATAGATACACAGGAAACAAGTCGAAACTGGAAATAACCGTATTTTCTAATCCTCAAATTGCCAAAATAGATGTCAAGATGATTGGCTTATTAGATTATGAGAGAGAACCATCTTTTGAAGCTAGTTATGACCTATCTGGACTGTCGGTAGCCACGTTTCAAAGAGATATTGAGGATTTAATATCTAGAATGGATTAACGACTGTGAATTTCCCCTAAATTTCCCCTAAATTGCACATTCGTCTGCCAGCGAAATCTAGCGAAATCAGATGGAAATATATCATCGGATAGATGCCAAATTCTAACTATCTAGAGATGTGAAATCGAGTTGCTAATTTTATATTGGTAAGTAATTTGAACTAATACTAAATCAAACTTACTGAATTCTACTCATATACTCAATAATGGATTATAGAAGGCAAATATCGCAAAATTTTAGAACAGATACTAAGAGAAACTTATCAGCAATTGTCAAGGTTGCAGCTAAAGGTATTATGACCACAATATTACTAACTACTATTGCTGGCTTGCCTGCTAAAGCTCAAACTAACATTACAGAATCTGATTATTTAGAGAATATTGAGGCAGACGATAGTCAATGGGATTTTTCTGGTACCTCAGAGTCTGTATCAGTCGAAGATGAAATCTCGAACCTAGAAGAATTTGATATTTCTGAATTTGACTCTAGAGATCTCAGGTTAGACGAAGAAAGCAGAAGACGTAACAGCCGTCGTGGAATTAAGGACTATTCCATCGAGACGGAAGTTTATGACTACTAAATAAATATTAATATTTATGTCTTTAGAAAGAAGACATTAATACATCAATACAGCATCATTCATAAGATGCTGTATATTTTTTTGCTTTTTTTAAATTGTCAACAATAAAACATAATTTTTAATAGTTTTTCCATCATGATTCCTTCTTGGTTGGCAATTGGTATTGTCACGCTTGCTGTTCCTTTAACTCTCAATCGCTTTATTTCCGAGCGAGATTTTCGCTGGTTTAGACGCTTACGTCGTCCTGATTGGTTGACCTTTGAGGGAGCAATTCCACTTATTTGGACGGTAATCTTTATTTTTGGGGCATGGTCAGCGTATAATGCCTGGTCAGCAAATCCAGGCACTATATCTACTTGGTTGTTGATGGGTTTTTATCTACTGGTGGAGACAGCAATTTCACTTTATACCCTGGTGATGTGTAAAACTCGCAGTCTAAAAGTAGGGACGTTTATTGGTGGGACTGGGTTTTTTCTGGGAGTGATTTTGGCAGTGATTGTTTTCCCTAGATCCAATACGGCATTCTGGCTATTAGTACCATATTTGCTGTGGAGTCCTATCGGAACTTTTGTCACCTGGCAAATGATGCAGTTAAATCCCAGGAATATTTAATTTAGTTGGGTTTTTAATTCTTCTTTCTAAATCATGAAATACAGACCAGGATAAGTAGGTCGATATCAATAAAATTAACTGGTTAAGACTGTTAGTGGTTAGTGGTTAGTGGTTAGTTGCAATAGCTCTAACCGAATTCATACTTTTTAACCTGCTTGACTTTATTAAACCCCACTTAATTAATTCAGCAAAATAGTCCCTAGTAACTTAATCCAACAATATTTAAAGTATTTCATATACATCAAATCCTTAACTAACAGCTATGACGGTTATATTTGTTTCTAGTCCGCGATATATAGTCCAGATTAGGTGGATTCTCCGAAAAATAAATCGGGCGTTGCATCTCAAGAAACTTTGGTATCAAGACAACGGAGATTGGCACTGGGTAAGAGAAAAGGCTACTCCCATTGCTAGCATCAATCGTAGCCTGTGGCGCTCATCTGTACCCTCGTTTAGTTTCCACTTTATGCTAGGGCTATCAGCGGTCATTTCCACTTTAGGGCTACTGGCAAACAGCGTGGCAATTATTATTGGGGCGATGATTATTGCACCATTAATGGGTCCCATAATTGGCATGGCTTACTCCGTGGCTATGGGCAATCGTAAACTATTACGCCGCTCAAGCTTCACTGTTTTTAAGGGTGTAATCCTAACCATTTTTGCATCTTGGCTAACATCATCAATAATTGGCTTAGAAACTGTAGATTCAGAAATACTTTCCCGTACCAATCCCACTCTAATTGATTTTGGCATTGCTATGGCAGCAGGAATGGCTGGCGCTTTTACCAATACTCGTCGCAGTATCGCTGATGCAATTCCAGGTGTTGCGATCGCTGTTGCTTTGGTTCCACCCCTTAGTGTAGTGGGAATTGGTCTATCGTTGGGGCAGCAAGCAATAGCCACAGGAGCTTCTTTACTATTTGTTACTAACCTAACCTGTATTATATTCTTCGGCGGCTTAGTATTTTTGTTTCAGTCCTATGGCAATATTGCACGAGCAAAAAATGGACTAGCTTTATCTACGGTAGTTATGTTCTTGTTGGGTATTCCCCTGACTATATCAATGCGGGAACTAATTATTAAAAAAAATGTAACTTCTCAAATTGCTGACTCAATTTCGGATCTAGAAATCTTTATTGATGGGGATATCAAAGTAATTAGCGTTATTCCCCAGCTAGATCATCTAGAGATTGCCATTGAAGTCACAACACCATTAGACTCTATTGATCAACAGCAAATTGACCGCATGAGAAATTCCCTTGCACGCCAAATCGGCAGACCTATAGACTTGAGGGTAGAAATTATTCCCATTAGAATTTTCAAGTCGCCTAAATCTTAGTTTTTACATTTTTGTTAAATAGATGCAGTTTGTTTCCGACCCCGATATATCGATCAAAATTGACCGTATGAAACGCCGAGTGCGTTGGCAAGAGTCGGTATTTAGTGCCAAAAATATCAATCAAACCAAATTAGTAATAGATGATGCTCATCTTGACGACCCTAATTTCTCTTTTTTAGTTATTGGTGATAGTGGCTGTGGTTCCCATTTAAAACACCATCCCCAACGCAAGATTGCCAAAACGATGTTGCAACATCCAGATAGTCGTTTTATTCTCCATACAGGAGATGTAGTTTATCAGGTAGGCTCCAAGGAATATTATCACGATAATTTTATAAATCCTTATCGAGAATTTTTAGTAGGGGGAGATCAACCACAGCAGCTTGAATATAACAACTTAACCTTTAAAAAGCCTTTCTTTCTGGTTCCTGGCAATCACGACTATTACGACTTACCCTTAATTTACGGCATTCTGGCACAAGCTACCTGGCTACCACGCCGCTTACTCAGGAGACAAATAGACATAGATATCGGTTGGCATGGTTCAGACTGTGGAGATGCTTATGCGCGGGCATTTCTTGATTATTTAATTGAGCGATCGCTCAAGGATAATTTAGCTAAACATCTCGATACTCACTATACAGCTCAACACATGGGCGATCGATGTTTACACTATCAACCAGGTCAATTTACTCGTTTACCCAACCGTTACTATACTTTTCGCTACGGCGGAATTGATTTTTTTGCCCTAGATTCCAACACCTTTAATCAACCTTTATCAATCCCTGATACAGCAGAAGGAGAAAGCAGAAGAGCAAAACTGTTAAGCCGCCAAAGCGAATTGGAGGATCGGGAGCAAGAAATCCAGGCAGCAATGGATCAACTTAATCCTGATAATCCCGAAGATGCCGAACAGATTGATGACTACCACTCTAAATTAGAGCATATTGAAGAAAGCCAGCGTGATATTGAAAAACAGCTCAATAAACAGCAGCAAGCAACCGATTGGCAGCAGTTAGAGTGGCTCAAGTCTAGTCTAATCGCCTCCTGGCAGGACGAAACCGTCAGAGGTAGAATTATTTTCCTGCACCATCCCCCCTACGTTACCGAAACCACCAAATGGAATCAGGGACAGACTTTAGCCATTCGCGATCGCCTGCGTCAGGTATTTGATGATGCTGTTAAAGAGATAGATGCATTACCCCCAGAAAGATCCATAGTAGATTTGGTTATATCAGGTCATGCTCACTGCCTAGAACATCTGTACACTAAAGATACGGGACATGCTGATTCTAATATCAACTGGATTGTCTGTGGTGGTAGCGGTCATAGCCTACGTCGTCAGCGTCGCGAGGGAACAGTGCTATTTCAGGATGCCGATTTAGATGGTGAACCCATTGGTCAATCCCATTTATATGTCGGGCGTAATGGTAGTGGCAAAAATAAAAAACGTCCTTATTCTTGCTTGCGAATTGATGTTCAAGGGGGGCAGCAAGCAAAGTTTACAGTTACACCATATATTGCCCAGTGGCATCAGCGACAGTGGCAAGAATATGCCCTCGATCCTTTTACTGTTTGAGACGTTGCCAATTATTAATTTGAAATTTAAAGTTATCTATTCGTAGCTTTTAGCCTTTAGCTTTTAGCTTTTAGCTAGTTAGTCAATTTGATCAAGAGGCAAAAATTATCATATACTTCGATCCATCACTGTCCCAATTTATCGAATTAACTTTTTACCGAGGACAGATTGATCTAAACCATGAAGCAATGGATTAAAACAGCGATCGCCAATCCGTGGCTGAAACAATATATTTTGCTTGGCTATGGGGCTAAAGGGACTATATATCTGGCAATTGGTATCTTGGCAATTCAAGCGGCAGTTATTCCCCAACAGCAAGCAGCAGGGACATATCTAACTTTAACTTGGCTAGGGGATCAGCTATGGGGTAAGTTGTTAGTTAGCCTGATTGCCTTAGCTTTGACAGGATACGTTTGGCGAAGATTACTTCAGGCGATATTAGTTGACTCTGATTCTAAACATTTTGTCCAACGCTTGGGCTATATCATGAGTGCCTTAAGTTATGCGGGGGTGGTTTATTCTGCGTTTAATATAGTTTTGGAGTTAGGCGAACACGACGATACGATTGAAGATTTGGCTAGCCAGTTATTTGATCATCCTCTAGGAGGATGGTTGATTTTATTAGGCGGAATCATTGTCACGATTATTGGCTGTTCTTATATTTATGGCGCTAAGAGTGGTTCTTATATCAGTGAGTTTCAGTCTGACGAGCTTCATTATCAATTAGAAAAATGGGCGACACGGATTGGTAAAATAGGTGTTGCCGCTAGGGGTATTGCTTTTGTTTTGACGGGTATCTTTTTAATTCAGTCTGCTATCTCAGGTAACTCAGAATTTGCAGGGGGACTACAAAATGCTTTTCGGTTACTGGCAACAAAGCCCTTGGGTTCACTTTGGTTAGGACTGATTGGTCTGGGTTTAATCTGCTATGGACTGTATATGTATGTGGCTACGGGATATCGGCGTAATACCGTTCGATAAGAAATTCTGGTCATCGGTACACCGCCTTGCAAAGGCAACAAAGGACTTGTCCGCATGTGTTGCGCTTGAACGCAGAATGCGGTTTAAAGTGAGCGCCTGTTTGTTAGCGCTTATTTTGTCAGCTTGCGGCAATCGTCCTCCTACAACTATTAATATTGAGCCAGATGGCTTAGTTGATGTTGCTGCCATTACACAAAATTTTGACAGCTATCTAAATCTTACAGTTTTGGTTCGCAATGATGTTGTAGAGATGATAGGAGAGCGAGGTTTAGTTTTAGATCATGATCGAGTTTTTAGTGGCGACGATATTTTGGTTGTCAGTACAGTTGCCATACCTCCATTATTTTCGCGGGATCAAACTCCAGAAGTTGTGGTTAGTGGCACCGTAGAAAGATTCGTTTTACCAGATTTATCGGCAAAATACAGTTTAGATCTAGATCGCGATCTATATGCACAATATGAAGACAAGCCAGTAATCATCGCCAAATCCCTGATATTTTCTCCCGACCCCGAAGATTTAACCCGTAGCCCCGAAATGTATTATGGTCAACCATTAGCAATCAAAGGCGAAATAGAAGATATTACAAGCTACGGTGTCTTTGAACTGGATGAAGAACAGGTATTTGGGGGAGAAGATTTATTAGTTTTGCAACTTCCCCCCAGAATTGCACTAAAAGAGGAGCAAATGGCGATTGTCTATGGTAGATTACGTCCTTTTGTGGTGGTTGAGTTAACCCAAGATTACGATTTGAACTGGGACTTGTCGGTTCAAAAACAGATTGCAGCGGAGTATGAACAAAAGCCCGTTTTAATTACCGATAATATTAAGCTTTTAAATTAAACTTCAAAGGCGATCGCCTAAGCAATCATTGAACACTCGTTAACATTTACGTTGCAGCACCTTAGAACAAACTAATGATAAATAAAATGACTCTTTCCTGAGATAGAAGTAATTATAAATGAGTTCATCTATAATCTCCTTACGGATAATTTTTAATCAAAAATTAGTAGCTCACAGCTAATTCAATCAGGATATCTAGCCCATGGTTTCCGATTCTGATCAATCATCTCCTCTAATTTCTGCGGCAAAATCTATATATATTGATGGCAAGAAATATCCTTTATCCGACCAAGTTGTTAAGAACATCGAGGCAATCATTGGATTTCAAGCTAAACAGGAACAGAAATTACCACTGCACGCTCGCATTATTGAAAAGATAGCCTCCTGGTTTTGTAAATCAGAATTTTTATATTTGCAATTATTGTTTTTTGCTAGCTGGAGTTTATGTACTCATATAGCACCAGAACTTTTGCCCTTTGGTTTACCTAGGTTTGATTTACAGGAAATGGGTCTTGATATGGCAGCGTTACTTATTGCCACAGGGGTGTTAGTCCAGCAAAGCCATGAAGATAAATTAGCCGAACAGCGCTCGCATTTAATTTTACAGATTAATTTACTCACTGAACAAAAAATTGCCAAGCTGATCGAGTTGATGGAAGAATTAAGGTCAGATTTACCTGACATTAGCGATCGCCATGATTGGGAAGCAAAAATAATGCAGCAAGCCACCGATCCGCAAATTGTCTTAAATATCTTACAGGAAAATTTAGAGCAGGCGGAAACAGAATAGTACAAATTCATGAGGTTGGCAATTAGTAATCAGTAATCAGTAATCAGTAATTTAATATCTACCCTGTAACTGATTTAATCTCCTTTGCCATCGCGCTAAGTTGAGGCAGCTTTAATTAAAAACTATATATTAATGAACACTTATATTCTCAGCCTACTAGTTATTGGGTTGTTGTTATTGGGAGTAACTTTGGGTTCGGGTTGGATCAAACGGTTGCCCCTTTCTTATGCTTTAATTTACCTGGTCGTCGGGGTGTTACTAGGTAATTATGGCTTGGGTTTAGTCAAGATTAGACCAGAGACCCAGTTTTTGGAAAGATTAACCGAATTTGTGGTGATTGTTTCGGTATTTGGTTGTGGACTCAAGATTAATCGTCCTCTCAAGCTTTGGGCATGGCAATCTACAATTAGATTAATTGGCATCCTGATGCCCATTTCTATTCTTAGCCTAGCAGCGATCGCTCATTACCTGCTGGGGATGGGTTGGGGGGCGGCGGTATTATTAGGAGCTATCTTAGCACCTACTGATCCTGTACTAGCTTCAGAAGTACAGCTATCTCATGTCGAAGATAAAGACGAGTTGCGTTTTGCCTTAACTTCCGAAGGGGGCTTGAATGATTCTTTGGCTTTTCCCCTAGTTTATTTCGGGATCTATGCTTTTAAAGATCCTGACTGGAACAACTGGTTTACCAAGTGGGTTGCAATTGATTTACTGTGGGCGATCGCAACAGGGATTGTGATGGGTATTATAGTAGCCAAAGCGGTGGTATGGATCGACCGCAAGCTGCAAAAACGTCGTCGGGCGGATGATCTAATGGAAGATTTTGTAGCATTAAGCATTATCCTGTTAACTTATGCGTTGACCGAATTGGTTAATGGTTATGGATTTCTCGCTGTCTTCGTGGCAGGGCTAGTTGTACAGCGCAGCTATTTTGGTCAGCACGATAAAAGAATGGCACAGTTGGAATTTACCGAACAAATTGAAAAGCTGTTGGAAGTAACGGCAATTGTAATTCTGGGAACGGTATTATTAATTAATCCCATGCTCAAATATGCAGGATCATCTTTGTTGATTGCAGGACTACTGTTATTAATTATTCGTCCCTTCGGTGTTTGGCTGAGTATGTTGGGTGAGGGTCTGCCACAGAAAACTAGCAGTCTGATGGGGTGGTTTGGAATTAAAGGTTTGGGTTCGATTTATTATCTTACCTATGCTTTAGGCAAAGGTGTTAGTGGTGAACCTGCTGCACAAATTGCCTGGATTACTTATACGGTCGTTACCCTATCGGTAATTGTTCACGGAGTTACCGCCTCACCCTTGATGGCTTGGTATGAAGAGGTTAAACAAGATTAAGGTAAGAAGACAAGGAGATAGGATAGGTTGTTTATACTCTCTATTTCTTACTCGTTACTCGTTACTCATTCCTCGTTCCTCGTTAATTTCTTTCTTCAGACAGAACCATTTACAGGTAATTTTTCTTAGGTTAGAAAATATATTTAAATATTTTATATATTTTATTTATTATGACTCGTTCCGCCTGTTTGATTTTTAATCCTGTTGCTGGACAAGGTGATTCAGAGCAGGATCTAGCGACTATTAAAAGTATCTTAGAACCAAAATTTGATTTAGATATTCAATTTACTACTAAAGAAGTTGGTGGTGGAGAGTTAGCCCGCCAAGCCATAGCCAATAATGCCGAGATAATTATTGCCTCTGGCGGTGATGGCACGGTTTCGGCGGTAGCAGAGGCGCTTATCGGAACTAATATTCCCCTAGGTGCGATCGCCAGAGGAACAGCTAATGCTTTTGTCAATGCTTTGGAGATTTCTGACCAGATTGAAACTGCTTGTCAGATTATAGTTGATGGTGCCACGAAAAAGGTTGACACGGGAATATGTAACGGTAAACCAATGATTTTGCTAGCAGGGATTGGCTTTGAAGCTGAAACCGTAGAAGATGCCGATCGCGAGACTAAAGATCGCTTAGGCATGTTAGCCTACGTGTTGTCGGGATTGAAACAGTTACGGGAGTTTGAAGAGTTTGAAACTACTATCGAAACTGACGATAAGATCATTAAGGTAGATGCTAACGCGGTGACGATCGCTAATGCTGCTCCCTCTACTTCTATCTTGGCACACGGTACCGCAGGAGTTGTTTATGATGATGGTTTATTGGATGTAACTATTATTGCTCCCGAAACTAGAGCTAGTGCGATCGCTATTTCTTATCATCTTTTGCAAAGTGCTAGCAACGACGAAGCAGCAGAAAGGAGTGATATTGGCTATTTACGTACCAAATGGGTCAAGGTGACTACTAATCCGCCCCAGAAGGTGGTTGTCGATGGCGAGATTATTGGTTCTACTCCCATTGAAGTTGAATGTATCCCCCAAGGTTTAACTGTATTTGCTCCTGCTGAACATGTATTTCAAGCTGAAGAAAAACTCGAACATCTTTCAGGAATTGAAATTGAAATCAAATAATCTTTTGAATAAATATTTCTGATTTAGATTAGATAGCATTGGATCTAGTACAATAGTAGCTTTGTTCCAGCTTCTAGCCCTTTTTAATATCCTATGAACAACGCCAGTAAAAAATACAACATAGTCACTTTTGGTTGCCAGATGAATAAGGCTGATTCTGAGAGAATGGCTGGCGTACTGGAAAACATGGGTTTTGAAGCCGCATCAGATCCTAATGTTGCTGATTTAGTTCTCTACAATACCTGCACGATTCGGGATAATGCTGAACAAAAAGTTTATTCGTATTTAGGAAGACAGGCAAAACGTAAACACAAACAACCTAATTTAACCTTAGTAGTGGCTGGATGTGTTGCTCAACAAGAAGGAGAGCAATTACTACGTCGGGTTCCTGAATTGGACTTGGTAATGGGACCTCAACATGCCAATCGTTTGGAAGATTTGCTGCAACAGGTGTTTGATGGTAGTCAGGTGGTTGCTACTGAACCAATTCATATTGTTGAAGATATTACTAAGCCTCGCCGAGACAGTAACGTTACCGCTTGGGTAAATATTATCTATGGTTGCAATGAGCGATGTAGCTACTGCGTAGTTCCAAATGTGCGCGGAACAGAACAATCCCGTACTCCCGAAGCAATAAAAGGGGAGATGTCAGAGTTAGGCAGACAGGGTTATAAAGAAATTACCTTATTGGGACAAAATATTGATGCCTACGGACGAGACTTACCAGGAAGTACCCCAGAAGGTAGACATAAGCATACTCTAACGGATTTACTATATTACGTTCACGATCTTCCTGGAGTTGATCGCTTAAGATTTGCTACTAGCCATCCCCGCTACTTTACCGAAAGGCTGATTAAAGCCTGTCAGGAGTTGCCTAAAGTTTGCGAACATTTTCATATTCCCTTCCAGTCAGGAGACAATGAAATTCTCAAGGCAATGAAGCGAGGCTATACCCATGAAAAATATCGCCGCATCATTCATACCATCCGCGAATATATGCCCGATGCTTCTATAAGTGCCGATGCGATTGTGGGTTTTCCTGGCGAAACCGAAGAGCAGTTTCAAAATACTCTCCAGCTTGTGTCAGATCTTGAATTTGATCTGATCAACACTGCGGCATATTCTCCTCGTCCTGGAACCCCTGCGGCTTTATGGGATAATCAATTAAGCGAAGATGTAAAAAGCGATCGCCTGCAACGCCTCAATCGTTTAGTATCGGTGATGGCAGAAGCTCGTTCTCAGCGTTATTTAGGTCGCGTGGAAGAAATCTTAGTTGAAGCGCAAAACACTAAAGATCCGACTCAGGTAATGGGTAGAACTAGAGGTAATCGCTTAACTTTCTTCCCTGGCAAGATTGAGGAGTTGAAAGGCAAAAC
>JBCCDL010000072.1:0-13580 GCA_039030815.1 Cyanobacteria bacterium P01_A01_bin.83
AAATTGGCTGACGGTAGCTACAGACGGGTTACTAAAGACCAGATGGTATATGACTTTAACCCTGATTGTAAGCTGATCTCAGTAAGCGATCGCAATGGCAATCAAACTAGCTATTTCTATGACAGTGAGCAACGATTAACTAAGATTGTCGATCCTGTTGGTTTAGAGACGACTCTAACCTACAACGCCAATAGTAAGGTGAGCAAAATTACCGATCCAGGCGATCGCGAAACTACCATGACCTACGACGGTGCGGGCAATCTGACTCGTATTACCGACCCCGACGGCACTAGTCGCAACTGGACATATGACGACCAACATCATATGGTGTCGGAGGTAGACAAGCGGGGTAACAGCGAACAGGCATTCTACGACTTTCTCCCGTAACTAGGTTTGAATACGACAATGCAGGTAATTTAATCACCACCACCGATGCCAATGATGAAGTCAGTTTAGTGGAATACGACGCAAACGATAATGTAGTTAGAACTCTCGATGAAGCAGGTCGAGAAAGCTTTAACACCTATGATAGTCGCGATCGCTCTTTTAAATAATGATACCTTAAGCGATCAGGGCATAGAATTATTTCAAGCTCAAGGAGCAACTCGTGGAGACACTCCAGGTAATGATTTACTAAACACCATGATCGAAAAAGGAAAAGAAGTAATAATAGCGAATCCTGGTTCTGAAGAAGAAAGATACCTGGCTGCCTGACATAAGTACCTAAAAGTATTGATATACGGTAGCTTAAAGGAAAAGGGAGAGAATTCATGGTTAGCTAAAAATAGACGTTTTTAAGCTTTGTATTCCATGTCGATCTCTACCCCACTTTATAATCAACTTTAGATACAACAGTATTGTGGAAACGTGGCTTGAGTTACCTCAAAATCGGGTTGCGATGGCTCAAAGGTGTCCTTCACAAAGGTCGTGTTTCGCTCTCTCCTGTTCCTTTGTCTGCCAAAGACATCCAACCTTGTTTTACATCTTTGAAAGCTAAAAGACAATATTATGACGCTATTTGGTTTACTCGAATTCATGAGTTGAAATGTCACGCCTCCAGCTAGCTAGTTTCGCTGAAATGTGTCAGGCAATCAGTTTTTTACCTCCTACATGCGGGCTAGCCCTTTGTTCTCCAGATTTACAGCCAGCCGAAAGATTATGGCGCAGCTTCTGAAGGAAGCAAGTCGCGTAAGCGCGACAGGCTCTGGAGAGCCTCGACGTTTCTCCGAAACGGCGGCACGCTACAGCGTGCGGCGCATTCGCGCCTGCAGTAAATGAACCTCTAGTCAATCAATATTTCGAAACTATTAATGAGATAGAAGACATTTTAGTTGAGCGTTGTTGTGTAGTCAGTGACATGAAAAATGAAGTTCGTAAATTGACTAACGATACTTGAACATTCTGAATTACTCAGGTCAGAAAGATAAGCTTTTAAGATTTTTTGTTGATCTTAAAACCACTTACTTCAGTTTAATCGCACCTTTGTTTTACAATTTGAACACCAGTTTTTTCTACTTTATTCATTTTCTTTTTACAAACAACCTCTAATTGTTTTTTGTTCCGTATGATACGGGAAGAGAAATGCTTTCTCCAAGTTCATTAAAAGCGGCCACTTGATAGACAGATTTAGCTTGGGCTTGGCGATCGCGAAGCGTACCGGTCGGGTAATCGCGAAATTCTAGAGCAATTTGGTCAGGTGAAGGATTATCGCCAACACCATGGCTTTGTTTTTCAAGAGTCTGAACTAGTGAATTATTACGATAGATCCGAAATGAAGGTAGCCCATTTTCTAAATCGGGAGTATAATTCCAAGTTATCATAACCTCCTTGGCTCCCATTTCTCTGATACGAACTTCAGTTGGTGCTTTGGGCTTGCGAGTCGGCGAAACCTTGCCCATAGTTACATATTCTTGCCATTTTCGCGCTACTTCTTCATTTGGCAGCCAGACAGCCTCCAAAGGCGCTCCCTGATATCGCTCTACTGAAGCTATTTCATGGGTAATAATATTGCCCAGCCAGCCATGAGTTGGGTCGATCAAAAGAAGTTTATTACTGTCCTGGGCAAGTCTCATATCTATTACGGCATCTAAATAAGGTATTACTAGCCACCTAGAGTTAGCAGTCTCGTGTCCAGCATTTGCTTCGATTGCTAGCGACCACAAACCATTTAATTTACGATAACGACTAAATATTGTTTGGGGTAATTCATTAGTTTCATATGGGTTTACCGTATCATTTTCCCCTGAGCCAAACATAACAGGGATCTGTGCTAGTTGTTGATTAACACCAAGAAAAGGGAACCCTCCACCCCGCAGACCTACCATAGCAATTGTTCTGTGGGGATATTCCTGAAGCATTTGAGCAGCCCAGTCTGCACCGCCAGAATGACCCCATAAAATCCACGGTACAGTATTAATTTCGTTTTTCTGGCTTTGTCTAGCTACTGTATTTATCGCCTGAAGAAACATGTCTCTAGAACCATAGTTAATCAACGCCCAATCTTCACATCTTCCATCACCTACTGTTAACTGAGTCCCCATTAAAGCAAATTGATGTTTAGTTGCTAATGCTTGCCATTGCAAATCCCTAGCATGGTCTAGTCCATAAGCTGCTGCTTTTTTACCGCAGCCATGTTGCTTAACCAATAATCCCCTAACTCGCTCGATTCGGGCGGGAATCCAAACACGGTATTCTGCCGAGAGATAGCGGTTTTTCGGTGAGGATGGTATCATCACCGAGTAATAGTTTCCAGGTAAGCTAACCAGGTTTGAGCCGATCGCCTTTGGTGGTTGAGAACGCAATTTAGCAGTAGTTTGCCAACCAAAGTAACTCAAAGCTAAAGCCAGTAAGGCGATCGCTAAGTATTTTAGAGGCGAATTTAAATACATTGTTTTATAGCATTCTTATACTGCAAGTTTGCTCTGCTCTCGATTTACTTGAGCTTTATCTAAGCAAACCCCTAATTTTTCTGCTAGGATTGGTGATTTCATAATCGATGTATGGTTTCCAGGAATTTCATAGACTTCCATTCCTCCTGCTGCCAAATCTCCCCAGCCAAGTTGAGGATCGAAGTAGAAACCAGGAGGACGTTCGCTAGCTTGAAATAAAGTTACTTTACCAGAGTAGACGCAGGGGGTGTAGTTTCGATTCGCTTCGATATTAGCTTTTTGAACTTGTTGCAATGCTTCAGGTATTTCACTCATGTCATCAGTTATGTAACTGTTAGCTAAGCCTCCAACAAATGCATTGGTATAGTAACCACGAGCAAAATGTTTTAGTAAGAAGATTGCCAAAGAGTTAATCCACCTTTCCCAAAAACTAATATTGCTAGTATTGCTCTTGTATTTAGCAAGTCTGACATTAAAGTTCCGTTGCATCTTCTCTCTGTTAATCTTTTGGTCTTCACTTAAAACCTTCTTAATAATTCCTAAGTTCTCTAGAACCTTCGTCGAAGTCTGCTTAGTTTTCAAATGTTTTAACTTAAACACCAGTTTTCGGGGTAAAAGAATCAGTCTATTCAACAAGTTAGATATTATCGACTTGAAGACCGATAATAATCTTGGCAAAGGTGGTAACAACTGACGGCAATTTGGACCATATGTATCAAACAAAGCCAGCAGAGCTACTTTCTCGCCTTGAGATTGAAGGATTTGTGCTATCTCCCAAGCTGTCGCGCCTCCACTAGATAAACCAGCCAAAAAATAAGGTCCACTAGGCTGAAGCTTACGTATCTGTGCCAGGTAGTAAGCTGCCATATCCTCAATTTGATTAAAAGGAGCGTATGTTCCATCTAATCCTCTTGGTTGTAAACCATAAACTGGTTGGTCTAGACCAAGACTATAGGCTAAATCTCGATAGACCAGAAGGTTACCACCACCACCATGAATATAGAACAGAGGGGGTTTACTGCCATTTGGTTGAATAGGCACTAAACTTGACCACGGGGCTAGCCACTTCTCTTGGCGGATAATTTGAGCGATTTCAGCCACCGTCCCTGACTGGAAGAGGGTTGCTAGAGGTAATTTCTTGCCAAACTGCTTTTCAATTTGCGCGAATAGGCTTACAGCCTGTAAAGAGTTTCCTCCTAACTCAAAGAAGTTATCTCGAACTCCAATAGGTTTAATATTTAAAACCTGTGACCAAATTTGAATTAAGTGCGATTCTAATTTATCTTGGGGAACAACAAAAGTGTTAGATGTTTCTTGATTGCTATGATCGGGAACAGGAAGTGCTCTTCGGTCTATTTTGCCGTTGGGTGTCAAAGGCATAGTATTCAGAAATACAAAAGCAGAAGGCACCATGTAATTAGGTAGGAGTTCTTTCAAGAAAGATCGCAAGTTACTACTGTGTGGTTGTTCTTGTCGAGGAACAACATAAGCAATAAGGCGTTTATCACCAGGAATATCTTCTCTGACAATTACAACTGTTTCGCTAATATCAGGATGTTGAGTAAGCACTGTCTCTATTTCTCCTAATTCAATCCGAAAACCGCGTATTTTTACTTGATTATCTATTGGTCCCCGAAATTCCAGAGTACCATCGGAGCAAAAACGAGCTAAATCTCTAGTTTTGAACAGACGAGCCTGAGATTTTTGACTAAAATGATTGCTAATAAAATATTGTTCGGTTAATTTCTGTTTATTTGAATAACCAGATGCCAAGTTGTCTCCACCTATATATAAATTGCCTACCACTCCCATGGGAACGGGATTGAGATGGCGATCTAGTACATGAATTGTTGTATTAGATACAGGCTTTCCTAAAGAAAAATTGCTGTCTTCAACTAGCGGAGCATAAGCTGTGGCAGCAGTATTTTCAGCTAAGGTATAAAGATAAATTAATTGCGCCGCATTTTCTTGTTGCAAAAACTGTTTTACTATTGACTTAGATAGACCTTCTCCAACTATTAAAATCTGTTCAATCGACTGCAAACTACCTGGGTGTTGATAGGCTAAACAATTAAACAATCTAGCTGGCAGCAGCAGACAAAAAATGTCACTTTGTCTAATGAAATCTGCCAAGGTTTCGCTTCCTTTAATAATGGAAGGCAATATTATTAAAGACGAACCATTGAGTAAAGTCCCCCAAATTTCCAACAGAGCAAGATTGCTATCATAAGGAGAAAACTGCAACATTTGTGTTCCCAATTGGCAATTTAAATAAGGAGCATCTTGAAAGTTTTGCGCGATCGCTTGATGAGGTAGTTTAACTCCTAAAAGCTGCCGATCCTGCCGTGGTTCGTACAGCACATAAGCTAAGGAATCAGGTTGTATTTCTACAGCGAGATCGTCCTTGGATTGCTCAGAGATTAACTCTTGAGCGTCATGCCAATCAATTACTTTACAAGAAGTTGCTACAGATATTTCTGATGGTAAATCCTCTTGGGTCAGAATGATTGTCAAACTTGTATTCTCAAGGATTTGTGCTAGCTCCTCGGCACTTTCTTGGGGATTGAGAGGAACGCAAATTCCTCCTGCTTTCAACACGCCCAAAAAGCTAATTATTGCTTCACTAGAACGAGGGAAATAAATCCCGACATAAGATCCCGATTTAAAATCCAGAGATTGCAGATAATGGGCTAACTGATTGGCTCTTTGGTTTAATTCTTGGTAGGTAAGTTGCTCACGATCTGAAGAAATTGCCATCACTTGAGGATGTTGTCGGACTAGTTCTTCAAAAACTCGGTGGACTGCTTTTTTATCTGGGGTGACATTAGAAGCAGAATTAAACTCTTGCAAGAGTTTTTGCTCCCTTAAAGTAAGCAGTGGTAGCTTGGCTATTGGCAAATCTGGATTAGCGGCAATGCTTTCTAATAATATCTGCCAATGCTCTAGCATTCTGACAATAGTGCTTTCGGCAAATATTTCCTGGTTGTACTCTAAAACGGTTCTCAACCCTAGATCGGTTTCTCGCATTACCAGACTTAGATCGAACTTAGTTTGACCCATATATACATAGCCAAATAAAGAAGTGATTGTAAGCTCGTCTAACTCAATTGAGGAAAGAGAATTTTCCCCTTTCCAGGGAGGATTGAGTGCAAATAATACTTGTAGCAAAGGAGATCGTTCTGGGAAAGATTTAAACTCTTGGATTAATTCGCCAAATGGTATGTTGTAATGTTCATTTGCCCACAATACTGACTTGCGTATTTCTGCTAATAAATCTCGAAACGAAATTTGCTGTGGAAAATGAGTGCGAACTGGCAAGGTTTTGGTGAAATAACCGATTAATCTTTCCAACTCGACTTGGGTGCGACCCGAATGAGAATAATTAATCGTAACGTCGTCGCTATCAGTGTACCGATACAGCAAAACATTTAAAGCAGCAATCAAAACCATAAATAAAGTAGAGTCAGATTCACGACTTAGATTGTTGAGAGCCAGATTTAACTGTGTCGGCAGCATCACATATTGCCGTGCGCCTTTAAAAGTTGTCCGAGGTGGTCGCAAATAGTCTGTGGGCAGGTTTAAATTGGAGATATTAGTTCCTAACTGTTTTTTCCAACAGGCTAGTTCAGATTTGAGCGAGGTTTCATCATGCTGACGGCGTTCCCAGGAAGCAAAATCAACATACTGAATTGGCAATTCTGACAAGGGAGAAGGTTTTCCTGCCACAAATGCTCGATAGACATCAATCAGTTCACGAAACAGAATCCCAGCAGAAGTTCCATCACAAGCGATGCGATGAATATTGATAATTGCGATAAAATCATTTTCCTGTAACTGGAGTAGAGTAATACGCAGCAATGCTCCTGTTGTCAGATCGAACGGGATACGGCTTTCACGATTAGCAACCAGCCTTGCCTCTGCTTCTATTGCCGATGGTGCAATCTGCTGGAGATCGATCATAGAAATCGGTAATGTCAGTGCTGGAGCAATTTTTTGTACTGGTTTCCCATCGACTACAGGAAAAGTAGAACGCAGAATTTCATGTCTGCGGATAATCTCATTTTGGCTTTGTTCGAGAAGTCCGAGGTCGAGTTTGCCCTGAAAACGATAGACATAGGGCATATTGTTAATCGGATTTTGTGGCTCTAACTGATGTTGCAACCAGAGAGTTTCTTGAGATAAAGAAAGAGGAAGATGCTCGATTCGCGGAACAGTCTGTATGGGAGCCACTGCTGAATCTGCGTCAAGATAAACATCTTGCAAAAATGAAATGATTGCCGCTTTATTCTGTTTCAATTCCGCAACGATCTCTGGAGTCATAGCTCCTGGAGGTGCTTTATAACGCAGACGTTCTCCGTCGAGCCAAAGTTGAATCTTGAGACTAGCTAGTTTGGTAATAAAAGTATCGACCTGGTTCATATTTCCCCCTCTTCGTAATTGTCTAAATTGTCAGAACTATTATTTTGTTGAAAAACTTGAGTCGCACAGCGGAGCGTTTCTACTCTTTGCGTTAACTCAGCGATGGTTGAAAGTTCAAACAATATTCTGAGTGACAGTTTTGTCTCTGCCAGTTGCGAGAGACGAGCGACCAATTTAGTTCCGATTAAAGAATGTCCGCCTAATTCAAAGAAGTTATCATGAATTCCTACTTGTTTGAGACCTAATACTTCCAGCCAAATCTGAGCTATTTGTTGTTCGAGCTGGTTGCGGGGTGCAACGTAGTCAGCTGTAGACTGTCGAGTCTGAAAATCTGGTTCGGGAAGAGCTTTGCGGTCTATTTTGCCATTGGGAGTTAAAGGTAAAGCATCTAACTCAATGAATAAACCAGGAATCATGTAATCTGGTAGTTTTTCTTTTAAAAACTGTTTAAGTTGAGAACTAAGTTTAGTATTAGAGTTCGATTCTGTGGGGGAGACAAAGTAAGCGACCAGGTTTTGTTCTCCCGTATTGTCTTCTCTTACCACCACAACTGTTTTTTGAATCGAAGCATGTTTTAAAAGATGAGCTTCAATTTCTCCTAATTCAATCCTAAAACCGCGAACTTTTACCTGATAGTCAATCCGACCCAAAAATTCGATGTTACCGTCGGCTAAGAAACGAACCAAGTCTCCCGTCTTGTATAGTCGAGACTGTCCTGTTTCATCAAATGGATTACCGATAAATTTTTCTGCTGTTAGTTGAGGACGATTAAAATACCCTCTGGCTAAACCTACCCCACCAAGAAGTAATTCTCCAGGAACGCCAATAGGCACAGTTTGTCGGTGCCGATCTACGATATAAGTTTTAGTATTGGGTAAAGGGCGACCGATGGGAATCGGGAATTCGTCCGATGTAACTTGGCAATAAGTCGACCACACCGTACTTTCGGTAGGTCCGTAGAGATTCCAAAGAGAGCTTGATCTAGCCAGTAGTTGGCTAGCTAAAGTTGGTGTGAGACTTTCTCCTCCACAAAGAATTTTTAAGGATCGATCGCCTTCCCAGCCCGACTCCAATAACATGCGCCAAGTAGCAGGGGTCGCCTGCATGATAGTGGCTCGTTCTTTGTCTAGCAATGTTTGTAACTGTATGGCATCTTGACTAACAGCACGAGCCGCCATGACCAAACGTGCTCCAACAATTAGTGGCAAATACAGTTCGAGTACCGCAATATCAAATGAAATTGTAGTTACTGCAACTAAAACATCTTGCTCACTCAGTCCTGGTTGGAATTTCATCGCCGTTAAAAAGTTAACCACAGAGCGATGATTGATCTCTACACCTTTTGGTTTGCCAGTAGAACCAGAAGTGTAAATTATGTATGCCAGGTTTTCTGGCGTAGCATGCTTGAAGGTTGATTTTTCGGTTGCTGGAGCTTGGGCAATCTGCTGCCAGTATCTATCTAAACAAACTACCTGGGCTTGAACTTTGGGCAAATCAGATTCAAGCTGCTCTTGGGTTAGCAACACTGAAATTTGAGCATCTTCGATAATAAACGCTAATCTTGCTTGGGGATATGACGGGTCGAGGGGAAGATAAACTCCTCCTGCTTTAAGAATTCCCAGCATTCCAATCACCATTAAGGGTGATCGCTCTATGCAGATTCCCACCAAAACTTCTGGCTTAACTCCGATACTTTGAAGATAATGAGCTAGTTGAGTAGCTTTGTTATCCAACTCTTGATAAGTTAAAGTTTGGTCTTCAAATACCACCGCTACCGCATCTGGAGTGCGCTCTACCTGCGCTTCAAACAATTGATGAAGACAGACATTGGGATGATCGGCGGTTGTTTGATTCCACTTGTCCAGTAATTGTAGTTCAGCTTCAGGTAGCAGAGGAATCGTCGCAATATTCTGCTCTGGATTAGCAACGATATTAGTTAGTAAAGTTTCAAACTCTGCCAAACGGCGGCGGATTGTATCGTTGTTAAACAAATTGGTGTTGTATTGACATTCGAGATTGACTCGCCCGTTAACGCTAGTAGCATTGATAAACAGCTCAAAGTTTTCAAAACAACGAGGGTTGGTAAAGAAATCAACTTCCAATCCACCAAAATTGAATTTTCCTGGTTCAAAATCTTGGTCAACGTTGAACATTACCGAAACTAGAGGAATTCGACTTGAATCTCTGGGAATAGATAGTTTTTGAACTAAACGCCCAAAAGTAAATTCCTGATTATCGTAAGCATCGAGAATCGGAGTACGTCGCGATCGCAGATAGTCGCTAAATGATTGCTGCGCCTCTATTTTGGTACGTAGGGGTAGTAAATTAACACAATGTCCGACTAAATTATATTTCCCCGAGACAGACTGTCCAGCAGCAGGAACCCCCACTACTATATCTTCTTGACCAGTAAGACGATTAAGAAATATTTCAAAACTAGCGATGAGTGTCGTCATCAAACTACAACCATTTTTGGCAGCTAGCTCTTTCAGACTGACTACTAAATCGTCGGCTAAGGGATGGTTCTCTTGGGCAGAATTAAATGTTCTTAGGGCTGGTCGAGGTCGGTCAGTCGGCAGATCCAATACGGGAATTGATTCAGAAAATTGCTCGACCCAAAAATTTTCGGTTGCTATTTTGTCGGGGCTATTTGCTTGTGTTTCTTCCGAAATAGCATATTCACTAAAGGAATCGACTAGTTCCAAATCTGGAGCGCTGTTTTGTTGTAATGCAGAATAGATGTTACCTAAATCAGAAATTAAAACCCACCAAGACCAACCATCACAGATAATATGGTGTGCTGTCAGAATCGTTAAATATTCTTGTTGATTTAGCTGTAAAATCTGGACGCGAAATAGAGGACCATGTTCTAAGTCAAAAGGCACTTCAACAGCTTGTTGTTGAAACTTACCGATTTGCTCAACTTGTTCTTCTGCGCTTAAAGCAGATAAATCGTGATTGGGAATTTCTAACTCTAACTGTTCAACAATACTAAGAGTTTTACCATCACTGCTAATAGTGGTACGTAAAGCTTCGTGGCGAGCTATCAATTGCTGAATTGCTTGCTTATAAGCTTTAAGGTCAAGCTCCCCTGTTAATTTTAAAGATTGAGATTCGTTGTACGCCAGATTAGCATCGTCACCCATTTGTACGGAAGCCCAAATTTCTTGTTGCGCTTCTGTAGCGGGAGCAGTGAATAGAACTTCTCCATCAGCAAAAGGATCGAAATCGACGGCAACAGTCTTGAATTCTGTTTTACTCATATTAACTATGATTTTTTATAAATTAAAAAAAATTGTGTGCAGTTTATAAATCAATTAAGGGTAAGTTATTGCTAACAAAATGAATTGTCAAAAAGACAATTAAACCAAAAAGTAAGGAAGGTATGAGCTAGTAATTTATTATTTGATTTGAGTGATGAACTTCAATCATCTTAAATATAATTTTTCTGTTCAATTTAAGAGTCGAGTTGTGCACGGTGTATAAATAAGGTCTTGCTCCTCAGTTGATGTTTTTTTGATTTTTGCTAACTGATTTAAATAAACTAAAAATTTTTTTTGAACGCATAACCCCAGAACGTAATAATTCAGATTTAGTTTTGGGATTGCGAGTAGAAATTAATTCAAGTGCTAGTGACTTGAGACGATCTTTGATCAATGATTTATCAGGTGGTGTCGGACTAAAGCCTAAGCGCCTTAAAAAATAATTAAACTGATGAACTTTACCTTGGCGGTCTCGATCTTTGAGACAAAAATGAATTCCCAGAGCTACAGAATGTTGTTCGCCATTTTGATACCAGTGAGGTGCTAATGGTGGGTGATGAACGCCTGTACCAGGAGTTAACTGATAAACACTTGATTTTTTCTGATTTTCTGGCAGATATTGAGCGGCTTTTAACTCACCAGCATAATAGTTTTCAATTTCTGTCTCTTTGAGAATCGAGCGATCGCGAGGATCAAAAAGATTAGAAGTTCTATTTCCCTCGATTTGAAAGAGAAAAGTCGACTCATGGTCGATATGGTAGGGGGTAACTCCTTGAGGAGAGGCAATAAAAATATAGGCATCTAACCAAGTAATCTGGGAGCGTAAATCTTGACCCGTTAACTGTTCTAACTCCTCAATAACCCGATCTAGCAGAACTCGATATTCGGGCTTCCGTTGTACACTGTATAACAATAGCCATGACTTAGAATTTTTAATATCTGCTAACTCTTCTAATACTCGCTCTTTTTGCTTATTGTTAGACTGGGGATCGTCTAAATCATCCACTGGTCGCTCACTACCTTTAAAGTGGATCGATCTACCTTTTTGTTGTAAGAGAAAATCAGCCAACTCTACCAGACGAGGTATTTCAAATAATGGGTGTCCCGCTAAATTATGCGTAAATTTAAAGTTATCAAAATTGAATTTTTCAGCAAATTCTTGTTCATTTGCAGTAATAATTTGCTCTGGTAAGTTTAATAGCTTTTGCTCATTAGATGTGTTTAAACTCAAATCAATATCACCCTCTGATTTTTTTGAATAATTTTAAATAAGATTGAGATTATTTTATATTAAATTGGGTTTGGATATTTCTCAAAAAGCTATATTCACTATCTGAGAAATTTTATTTGATAATTATTTAGGCTTATTTACGCTTAAAATAAAAGCCATGATAGCCATTCACAAAACACTCGGGATGAAAAGGAATCGAGCAAGTTCGAGTATTACTCCAACTGTCGATTAATTCATAATCGAGCTGAGAAATTTCCCTAATAAATTCATTACGATTTTGAATCTTATAAGGCACGATTGATTGCCAAATATTTTGGAGGGTAATAAATTCCTTACCGTCGTAAAAAGGAACTCGATTGATAATCAAGTGTTTGGGTTTGGATGCTAATGAACTATTTAGTAGTTCGGCTAAAGAAGGCTCGACATATTGCAAAGTACCGCAAGTTAAAAAAATATCAGGAAGCTCGATAGAAGATAGATCGCTAGTAAAAGATATTTGTCGATCGCCGATTTGTTGGGCAAATTGAGAACCACTGGCAACTGCGGCGGGTACATCGCAAACAATCCATCGCAGATCTTCACCAAAATCAAGATATTTTCGATAGCTGTAATAACTACTTCCTGTATTGCCTCCAAAATCAACTACAACCGAATTTTGCTCTAAAATCGATTGCAGCCAAAATATTACTGGGTAATCTCTGGGGTTGAGACGGCTGCTATGAATTTGCTCTAAGTTAGCCGCGGGGGTTTTGTGCAATTGAGACAAGTCATAACTGGATTTATAGCGGGATGGAATGGCAGCTATAGCCTCTTCAAAAGATTGAAATACACCTCGATAAGCATTACCTTGTTTATAAAAAAGCCAACGGTCGGCATATAAATCTGACAGGAGCGGAATCTGCTCGATGATTCCTCTTAAGATGCGTTTGGGCGATCGCTTAGATTGAATCATATGTCTAAAATTGTTTATCTAGCTGTAGAAATTTACCAGGACGTTCAGCATCGGGTATAAACCAGGCAGGATTACCAGCGGTATCTTTACCCAAACGCGCCCCTGGTTGAGGTGCTAGATTACGATTTATGGCAGTAGCATTACTCGAACTAGCAAGAAGCCCTACTGATTGCATTTCGGCAACACTTGCTTTGAATGCCCAAATTACTCGCTCAATATCTTCATCGCTATGAGCCAGAGTAAAGAAACAGGGACGATATTCCCAGATATGGACTCCTTTTGATCGCAATAAATAAAACAGCAAACCACCGTAAGTTACTTCAGGGGGATAGGTGACATAGAAGAAGGAACTGAAATATTCAATCTTAATAGGTGCGCCAACCCGATCAAAATGTTGTCTTAGATGTTGCACGAACTTCTCAACCTTAAGACTAAGAGACTGCTGAAGCTCTGCTCCTCCCTCTTTTAGTTTTAGTAACACTGCTTCTGCTGCGGCTAACGCCATTGGGTGACGTACAAAGGTACCAGCAAAGAAAGTGACCCCCACTTCGGGAATTGAGTTGTCGCCAAATTTCCACATCCCACCATCTAGAGCATCCATATATTCAGTTTTTCCCGCGACAATTCCGATGGGCAGACCACCACCGACTACCTTGCCGTAGGTTGCTAAATCGGCTCTAATATTGAAGTAAGCCTGTGCCCCACCAGGATGAACTCGAAATCCTGTAACTACTTCATCAAAAATAAAAGCTGTTTCTGATTTTTCAGTTAATTCCCTAACGTCTCGTAAAAACTCCACTGGTTGCAAACCTGGTTTGCGACTTTGA
>JBCCDL010000073.1:0-13504 GCA_039030815.1 Cyanobacteria bacterium P01_A01_bin.83
ACTCAGTTACGTCAGGTTCAGTCTCTGGAGTAGCGCTAGGGGGGTCTTCCGTTTCCGTTTCCGTTGCAGGAGTAATAGGAGCAGAGGTTGGTGGAGCTGTTTCGGGAGTGGGAATCATAAAGATCGCGCCAGCAGCGATCGCCAGACTGGAGAAGCCGATGACCACTGGAGTTAATCTTTCGGTTAGAGGTTGTTCGGGTTTGCGATAGCGTTTGCTAACTGGCTTTAGCTCCAACCTCATGTTGGGCAAAGTTTGAGGATCAGCGTAAAATTGATCGATAGCATCAACCAAATCAAACAATTCTACTGTAGTTAGGTCAACAGAGATGTTTGACTCACCACTGTTGGGATCAGGCTCTAGACTTAGGCGATGAGTACGTTTCTCTTCGACTTTGTGGAGCGATATTCGAGGATATTCCATAACCTCACCCTCAGACGGAAATAAGCCGCTGAGAAGTCCTTGGGCATAATTACTGACAGTACGCGTCAGGTTTTTTAGAAAAACGCTGCCTCCACTCAATTTTTGATTGGAGTTGAGTAAATGACATTCAGCATTGATGAGAGTTGACATGGGAACTTGACCGCTTAAGATATCGGCATTTTCCGCATCAGGGTCTTCTAGTCCTTCTAAAATCAGATTACAGTTCGGCAAAATATACTGTCGCTTCATATTTTAAAAATTACGTATAATTACGCCACTTCTCCATCAAACAAACTAAACCAGACTCGTTGCATTCCTCTTGTTCCAGTACAAAATAACAGCTTATTCAATAAAGACAAAGCCAATTCGTTGAGTTCGGATTCTGAAGCAATATAGGCTGATACTTTAGCACGACGAGAGTTCATCCGACTACGAAAATGAGCGCGAAATCTTGACAAATATTCTGAGAGACGAAAATGATTGTCTATCGGAAGATCTTTAGCTCGCATTTGCTGTTCTGCCAGCAATAGCTGTCTAATAGTTATCATCTGATCTTTAGCCCGATCTGCGGCAATAATTACCAGTGCTTTTGCCTCATCTAAACTAAGAAAACTCCTAGTGTAGGAGCGTCTCCAGGGATTACTACAGCGCAAACGCCATAGATTTACCCGATTTTTAATGATTTGCTCAATGCCCAGCTCTCTAGCAGTAGCTAACATCTGTTCTGAACCACCTAATTCCAAGGCTTCAAGCGCCAGCAATAACAGGTCAATTTGTTGCTGGGTATGGGGTGAACAACCTTTAGCAGGTAGAGATATGTCTGGTAAAGTATTTAAAATCGAGGCTGGGCTATCCATAGAGTCAGTTAAATTAGATTCTGAACTGGCAGATTGGCTCATTATAAAATTAAATCCCAATTATAAGTTATCTTTAATTGTTTTTTGTCGAGGATAACAAACAAATCTCTGATGCTATGATGCCATAGCTATTGGGCTTAAAAACAGTCTTGTTAAATTATTGACGTTTATTTATTAAATATGGAACTCAAATCTTTGATTCGTGATATTCCCGATTTTCCCCAGCCAGGGATTTTGTATCGAGATATTACTACCCTCTTAAACAATCCTCAAGGTTTGCGCCATACCATTGATCAGCTCACCGCAAAATGTCAGGCAGCTAATTTGCTTCCAGACTATATAGTAGGAATGGAATCTCGGGGCTTTATCTTCGCCGCACCACTGGCTTATCAGCTCAACGCTGGTTTTGTTCCTGTACGTAAGCCAGGTAAACTGCCTGCTGATGTCCACTCTGTAGCTTATGAATTAGAATACGGGACTGATAGCTTAGAAATTCATACCGATGCAATTTCCTCGGGAGCCAAGGTCTTGATTGTCGATGATTTACTGGCTACGGGAGGCACTGCTAAAGCAACAGCTCAACTATTATCGCAGTTTCAGGCTGATGTGATTGGCTTTGCTTTTGTAATTGAATTGCTAGCATTAGACGGAAAAACTCAACTTCCAGAAGTTCCCTTAATTAGTTTAGTTCAATATTAACTATTAACTATTAACTATATTACTAAGTTATTTAGCCTGACTTACTATTACAAAATAATTAATGCGCCAGATCAATCACCGAATTTTGACGGTTTAATTGTAATCTATAAGCGTTGGTCATAACCACAGTAGCGAGTATAGAATTGTCTATGTTTCCTGGTCATTAATTTAGCTAATTGTCATGCAGCAAGTTTGGTTTTGCCCCAGCAAGTTTTATTCCCAAATTAGTAAAATTTATGGTAGACCCCCTTGTCTAAAGCAATTTTGACCAGCAAAATCCTAATAAAATAAGGAGAGAGGAGTGGGTAGAAAAAATAGATTAATTAAGGTAATAAGCTTCGGTGCGGCGATCGCTATAGGCAATATTACCATCGCCATCGCGAAGGAAACGCCCAAAGCTAGTTTAAATGGTTATCATTCAGCTAATATTAAAAATATTCAACCCGACAAGCCAGTATTATCATCTGCCGAATCTGCTTTTGGTGCAGGACTATCAATCAAGCAGAATCTCAAACCTGGAAGTTTCCCAACTTCAATTCCTCAGCAAATAGCTCAGGCTCAACTCAACGATCCCCAAGAGGTCAGTCCTGAAATTATCAAACCAGCCCAAGAGCCAATTCCCAGCACAGAAAAACTCCATCCTAGCGGCAATCCACTGTCATTTCCTACTGAGCCAAGTGAGGTTCAGGTTGATATTCAACAGCCGATAACTCTAGAGCAAGCCATAGAGTTATCCCTTAACAATAATCGAGACATTGATCAGGCTCGTTTAGCAATTAAAAGTGCGTCAGCGGCGTTGAGGGAGCAACAGGCTTTACTGTATCCCACCTTGGATTTTACGACAGGCTTTGATTTTAGTGATAGTGCTTTTCTCGATAGTAACATTCAGCAAAGTGTCGATTCGACCATTGAGGGCGCCCTGGATGCAGGATTGAGTGAAGAAGAAGCGCAACAAGCAGCCGACGACGCCTTTGGTTCGATCGCTTCTGATCCCACCACTAGAAGCGCTGTCTACAGTAGTGGTTTAAATATTAACTACAACATTTTTACTGGGGGTTTTCGAGGAGCCAGCATCAGGGCGGCAAAAAAGAGCCTGACTAACGCGAAGTTAGAATTAGAGGTAACTGTCGAAGAGACTAAGTTGGAAACTTCTACCAACTACTACAATTTACAAAATGCCGATGCCCAGGTGGCAATTCAACGAGCCGCGGTAGAAGATGCTTCGCAAACTTTAAAAGATGCTCAACTATTAGAAAGAGCAGGACTAGGCACCAGGTTTGATGTCTTACGGGCAGAAGTGGAATTATCTCAAGCGCAACAGAGTCTTAATACGGCGTTTGCCAATCAGAATATTGCTCGCAGACAACTGGCAGAAACTTTGAGTGTTTCCCATGGCACGGATATTTCTACCGCTGATGGGATTGAGGCGGCTGGTGCTTGGGAAGTTCCTCTGCCCGATACAATTGTTCTGGCATTTCAAAATCGTGCTGAATTAGAACAATTTTTATTACAAAAAGAAATTAGTGAGGAACAACGAACAATTGCCCTCTCCAGCATTAGACCAACCCTAAGTGCGACTGCTGGCTATACCAATACTGATGACTTTGAGGATAATTTTGATACCAGCGACTCATATAACTTGGGAGTCAACTTATCCTGGACGCTATTTGATGGTGGTGCCGCTAATGCTGCTGCCAGACAAGCCGAAACAGATGCGGAAATTGCCGAAGTTGGATTTGCCGATCAGCGTAATCAAATTCGCTTTGCTGTAGAACAAGCTTTCTTTCAGCTAGAAGCTAACTTGAGCAATATTGGTACTGCAACTAAGGAAGTAGAATTAGCTGAAGAAAGTCTTCGTTTGGCTAGATTACGTTTCCAAGCGGGGGTTGGTACCCAAACTGATGTAATTGAGGCACAAACTCAGTTAACTACTGCTAGGGGAGATTTATTATCTTCGATTACTGATTACAATGTATCTCTTGCCAGTTTGCGAAGAGAAGTTTCCAACGTTCCTGATAATGGCTTGCAGGACTTGCCTTAATATCTTTAGTTAGATACTAGCTGTATGCAAATTAATTGGCTAAAAGCTAATGGCTAAAAGCTAAAAGCTAAAAGCTATTAGCTCTTTTTAAATCCCAATTTTTTTAAATTTTAGGAAATTTTTTTATTGGACAATAATTACTATTAAATATTAGTTAATGAGGTTTACCAAGTTAAAAGATATTGGCAATTGGACTTGGTCTTATTTTAGTTTTAGCATCTTCATATTTCCCTTGTTTCCTGCATTAGGAGCAGTGGGGTTCGTCATAATTCTGCTAACTATTTGGCGTAATAACTACCGTAAGATTCTCAAAAGTTCTCTTAATCAAGGATTTGCCGTACTCGCTATTTTATTGGTCATTAGTACGGCATTAGCAGAATATCCATCTGAAGCCTGGTTGGGGCTAGCTAATTTGCTGCCCTTTTTTGCTTTATTTATTGCTTTGAGATACCTGATCATAACTCCTGCTCAACTCCAACAACTGTCTTGGTTACTGATACTTCCTTCCCTGCCAATTGTTGTTCTCGGGCTGGGACAGATATATGCCAATTGGGATACTCCAGCCGTGGTTAAATCTATTTTAGGTTGGGAGTTAATTCCCCAGGGAGTGCCATTGGGCAGAATGTCCTCAGTATTTATCTATACTAATTTCTTAGCTATTTATTTGGCGATCGCTTTTACTCTAACATTTGGTCTATTATTATCTACTTGGAAATCTGGGCAATCCCCCGCAACTAGACAGCCAGCCAAAATTTTCATCCTGTTACTAGTAATTTTACTGGCAGACGTTAGTGGTTTAGTTTTGACCAGTTCTCGTAATGCCTGGGGCATAGCAGTTTTGAGCTTTATGGCTTACGCTATTTATCTAGGCTGGCGTTGGCTTGTGTGGGCAGTGTCTGGCGGGGCTACAGCAATTTTATGGGCTTCCTTTGTTCCTAATTTGGGCGGTACTCAATTACGCCAGGTGGTTCCTAGTTTTATTTGGCAAAGACTCTCAGATCAGCTTTATGAACGCCCAGTAGAAACACTACGGATTACCCAATGGCAGTTTTGCTGGGATTTAATTCAATCACGTCCTTGGCTTGGTTGGGGGCTACGTAACTTTACTCCTCTTTATAAAGCTAAAATGGATTTTTGGTTTGGACATCCTCACAATTTCTGGTTAATGTTGGGTGCGGAGACGGGTCTAGTAACCACCTTATTATTTACAGGCTTGGTCGGTTTAGTTATGTACCAAGCCGCCAATTCACTATTAAACTGCGACCATAGCGATCATCAGCTAATCTTTTTTAGTTATGCGATCGCTATAGGATGCATTATTTGCTTCAATTTGGCAGATGTTACCATTTTTGATCTACGAATTAATACTATTGCCTGGATTCTCTTAGGGGCAATTAGTGGTGTGGCGATAACCTCAAGCAAAAGTATTATGAAATAGCAAAAAGAATGATACAAATACAGTAAGCTAAGTTTTAGTCCCCCAATCCCCCAGTCATTTATTAGTAGCAAACATTAAATAAACTAATCTGTTCTAGGAATGGAAATTTTAATTGTCGAAGACGAACCAGAAATTGCTCAATTGATCGAACAAACTCTAGTCAAAGAAAGTTTTGACTGTCGTGTGGCAAATAATGGTTTGACTGCTTTAGATACCTTCAAACAACAGCAACCAGATTTGGTGATTCTTGACCTAATGCTGCCTGGCTTGGACGGATTAGAAGTGTGTACACGGATTCGCCAGCAACCATATAATAAAGATCCCTATATTTTGATGCTTACCGCCAGGGGAGAAGAAATTGATCGGGTGATTGGGCTATCTACAGGTGCCGATGATTATCTAGTTAAACCTTTTAGTCCCAGAGAATTGGTAGCTAGAGTTAGAGCTTTGTTAAGACGTAGTCTTAGACATGGAGTCCAGGCAGAGAATTCCCCAACCTATAGCACCAAACATTTTACTGTCGATTTGGATCAGCATCTTGCTACCAGACAATTAGATGCTCAAACACCTGAAGAATTGGACTTGACTACTTTAGAGTTTAATTTGCTCTCAACATTTCTCAGCTATCCTGGTCGTGTTTGGAGTCGTACCCAGTTAATCGATAAGCTATGGGGCAATGATTTTTTTGGCGATGAACGAGTGGTTGATACCCACATCCGCAGATTACGTAAGAAGATTGAACCTGATGCGGCTAATCCCACCTTTATTAAAACTGTAGTCGGTGTTGGCTACAAGTTTGAGGATGATAATGGTTAGTGGCTACTGGGTACTGGGTAAGGTCATGAATTAACTTGGCAATTTTAATTTAGTTAAACACAATTAATTGCTAGAAATAACTAGATATAGAACGTAATTGAGGGGGAATAGGAGTATCTTCAGGAAACTCCAGCCAAGTTTCGCGATCGCCTAAATATCCCGATTCAGTAAAAGCAGTGAGCATTCTCGACAACGCCAGCCAAACTTCAGCGTCATATTCCCAATCTTTGTTTCTGGGGGTGAAACAGGCGATCGACTTCAATGCCCAAAAATAACTGTTTCGTACTACTGAACCGCCTTTTTTATATTCGGGAAGATCCTCTTTATTAATTAATAAAATATTATCCTGTAATTTTACCCGCATTAATATTTTCTGTGATTTTACGAATCTATCTTAGTCTAAGATTGTTTATGAGAAATCCTCAATATTAGCTTGTAATTAGCTTCATAATTATCTTGTTTTCCCTTGGTAAAACGCCATTTATGATTGCTTATGCCGACATTATTTTACCAGATTTTAAAGATTAAACTTGGGTGAAATTTATTTAGAGATTGATTCTTTATTAAATTAATTTAAAGCTGCATCACCAGAAACCAAGCCTCCTCATTTAATCTTTACACACAAAGATTTTTTTACCAAGTAACATGGATAAAGTTACTTATAAATAATCTATATGTCTTGATAAAAGTAAACCAAAACTAAAGTTTTAAAATATTTAGATTGTCTGGTAGTAAAAACAACTACCTAAACCTAATTATTATTATACTTGAACATATTTTAAATCATAACAGAACATTAATTAGTTCAAAAGTAATAGTCAAACTTAGTGTTTATTAGCTATTAGATTTTAGAGAAAATATTCATATAAGATAATAAAAAACCAGTCATTTGTAAAATCATACCTAAGTCATATTCAAGAGCATTTATGATTTTAGCTCAAGTAAATATATTAACAATTAGAAAAAATTATTTAAATGAATAATCAAGAACAAACTAACTCTATTGAACGTATTAGCATTGCTAGTGATGGGTCTCAAGCTAATGGTCAAAGTGGTTCTAGCTCGTTGAGTAATGATGGCACAATTGTCTTGTTTGAATCCAACGCCACTAACTTGGTTCCCAACGATTTTAACCAAGAAACAGACATTTTTATTTATAATCGTGATGATAAATCTGTAGAACTAATTAGCATTGCAACTGATGGTAGTGCTGCTAATGGTTCGAGTAGTATTGGTAGCCTTAGTGGTAATGGCAGATATCTAACCTTCTCCTCTAATGCCAGTAATTTAGTCCCCAACGACAATAATAATCAGCGGGATATTTTTATTTATGACCGCTTGAATAAAACTACAAATTTAGTTAGTGTTGCCGATGATGGAACTCAATCAAATGAATTAAGTTTTTTTAGTGCGGTTGACAACACTGGTAGATACGTTGTTTTTAAATCAGCGGCGGATAATTTAGTCCCCCTCGATACCAATAATGTCAACGATATTTTTGTGCGCGATCGCGTCAACCAAACTACCACCAGAATCAATGTTGCTCAAGATGGAACTCAGGCTAATGGTTCGGTTCATCTCAACGGAATGAGTGGTGATGGTCAATACATTGTTTTTTCTTCAACAGCTAGTAATCTAGTCTCTGGGGATACCAACGGTCATAGTGATATTTTTGTTTATGATCGCATAGCTCAAACTACTCAGCGCATTAGTGTTGCCAGTGACGGTACTCAAGCCAACTCTGATAGTTTTTTTGCTTCTATTAGTGGCGATGGTAGATATGTAACATACCAATCTAGTGCAAGTAACCTGGTTCCTAACGATACTAATAACCAGAGCGATGTTTTTATATACGATCTAGAGACATCTATTACAGAACGAGTAAGTCTGGCTGATGACGGCACCCAATCTAATGGGGCTAGCCGTAATGCTTCTGTTAGCGATGATGGTAATTATGTGGCATTCTTATCGGAGGCTGATAATTTAGTATTTGGTGATACTAATAACCGAGCCAATATTTTTATTCGCGATCGCCAAGGAGAAACTACCATTAAAATTGAGGGGGACTCGTTTCCTACCCTTAGCGGTAATGGTGAAACTGTATTGTTTAATTCTAGTCTGAGTAATTTAGTTCCGGTCGACACTAACAATACTGGGGATGTATTTGTCCAAGATTTAGAGCTTGATGATTTTCAAGTTAATCCATTAGATCGTTTTACTACTGATGAGATGCATCGCTTTTATCAGTTTGAGAAAGGCTTCCATTTTTACACTAGTGATGATGGTGAGGCTCAATTAATCCAAGAACAAAGCGAGGTTGGAGAACTATCTTATAACTATGAGGGAGAGAAGTTTACCGTCCTCGCTAATGATAAGGATGCCCTGACTGGAGAAACTCTTGAGGAAGTTGAACCTGTTTATCGTTTTTTCAACACTAAAACTGGCGCTCATTTATATACTATCGATGAAAATGAAAAGAATTTCGTGATCGATAACTTAGCTAACTATAACTTTGAAGGAATTAAATACTATGCCTTTGAGTCGGCACCAACAGGGATAGAAACAATACCTGTATTCCGCATGCTCAATAATGATTCTGGTTCTCACCTTTACAGTATCGATCAAAATGAGCTGGACTATATTGATGCCAATTTACCTAACTTTTCCTTTGAGAATAATAGAAACGCTGTGTTTCACGTTTTGGAACTGTAAGTAACTATCGCAGTACGTAGATTAGTTAGGACAAGTTAAGTTACTAGCTCGTAAGGATGAGGGATGAGGGATGAGGGATGAGGAAACAAAGGCGCGCTTGTCCGCATGTAGGATGAAACAATAGGTCATGCATGTCAAACACCGTAATGCGTAGTGCTATAGATCAAAATTAAGTTGAATCGCGATCGCTCTATCGATAGGGCGATCGCTTTTTTATTAATCGTATTGAATTTATCTGAAGAACAAAGAGGGTAAAATCATCTCCCTCATCTCCTCTATCTCCCCTACTTTTAGGGGTAGGTTTTTAATAAAGCAGTGAGTGACTACTATCATTTGAACGAAATAATCAGTTTTTGCTCCCTTGTCTCCTTGTCATCCTTGTCTTGATTTTAGGCTCAAATGTAAAAAGTCTGCCCTTGTCAGTATCTCCTCTATCTCCCCCATCATTCCTGACCTTTATCTTTTGTTTACAAACAGTTTCTTAGACCTATCTTGGATACAGGCATTAGGTTTATGATTTAAGTAGCGTTTCCATAACAAATAAAATATTTTTTAAGATCATGAAGCTTAATCTAAACTATTGTCGAACAATTATTACTAACAAGTTATTGATTCTGACTGTTACCTTGATGGTGACAGTTTGTACTTGGGTTGCTCCAGCCTGGAGTGCTGACTATAACAAACAGTCGTTAATTAATGAAAATTTCTCTCACCAAGACTTAACTGATGCTAGCTTTGATCATACTAATCTCAGAGATAGCGATCTTAGTTTTATTGATGCTACTGGAGTTCGCTTTTTTGGTGCCAACCTAGCCCAGGCTAATTTAGAGGGCGCAAATCTCAGCTATGCTAGCCTAGAATCAGCTCGTCTAACTCGGGCTAATCTAACCAATGCGGTTTTGACAGGAGCATACCTTACCAATGCCTTATTAAATGAAGCCACAATTACAGGAGCAGATTTCACCGAGGCATTGTTGAGTCCGAGGACAGAAAAGCAGCTTTGCGAAACCGCCAGCGGAACCAACCCAACTACAGGGAACAATACTAAAGATACTTTGTACTGTCCTTAGATTGTTGATGTTAACGGACAAAATCATCAACCAGAGTAAAAATGTCACAATATAATATTAAGTTTAATATTGTGACTCAAAGTCCGATCTTTTATAGAACCGCTTGTGAACCTAATCGCTGCTAATTCTGAGTTAAATCCGCAAGAATTATTTCCGTTTCAACTTGACGAGTTTCAAAATAAGGCGATCGCTGCCTTAGCTGGAGGTAAATCTGTAGTCATCTGCGCCCCTACAGGTTCAGGAAAAACCTTAATTGGGGAATATGCCATCTATCGGGCATTAAGTCACGGTAAACGAGTTTTTTATACTACTCCCCTCAAGGCTCTTTCTAACCAAAAATTCCGCGATTTTCAGGAGCAGTTTGGTGATGGAAAGCGCAAAATTGGTTTGTTGACTGGAGATACGATTATCAGTCCTAATGCCGATGTGGTAATTATGACCACAGAGATTTTTCGTAACATGCTTTACGAAACACCGATTGGGCAATTAGGAACTTCCCTAGAAAATGTGGAAGCGGTAGTACTTGATGAATGTCACTATATCAGCAATCGTTTTCGCGGCACTGTCTGGGAAGAATCAATTATTTATTGTCCGCCTCAGATTCAGCTAGTAGCTCTTTCTGCCACCATTGGTAATCCTCAAGAATTGACTGACTGGATTACTAAAGTGCGTAATTCTTATAGTAATAGTCAACAAGAGTACGAATGCGAATTAATTAATTCTGACTTTCGTCCTGTTCCCTTAAGATACTACTTTTGCGATCGCCGTGGCATCCACCGACTCTTAAATCAAACTGAAACTCAAATCAATCCCAAGTTGAAGGCTGCTGCTCCCCGTAAAGGACAAAAACCCAAACGCCTCAAGGTCAAAGACTGTCCTAAAATCTATCAGGTGGTGCAGCAGTTACAGAAAAAAGATATGTTGCCCGCGATCTATATTATTTTTAGTCGTCGGGGTTGTGATAAGGCAGTTGATACGATTGAAGGTTTGGCTTTAGTAACTCCTGAAGAAGGACAGCAAATTGAAAGTATCCTGCTCTACTTTTTCTTAACTAATAATATTGAGCTGCAAACATCATTACTGGAATACTTTGCCGATGAAAAGCCACAATTGACGGAACTGATGCGGGATTATTTAGCAGCTAACGAACAAGCCGAAGCAAATTTGGCAGAATATTTAACCGCAAATCCCAATCAGAAATATCTGCTGTGGCAGTTTCTGTGTGAAAATTCACGGATTGCCCGTATCGATCAAATTGAACCTCTAATGCGGGGCATTGCTTCTCACCATGCGGGACTGTTACCTGCTTGGAAAGAGCTAGTGGAAAGGCTGTTTGAAATGGGTCTGGTTAAAATTGTCTTTGCCACAGCTACTCTAGCCGCAGGAATTAATATGCCTGCTCGCACTACAGTAATGTCGGCACTATCCAAGCGCACCGATGGAGGACATAGTATGTTGAACCCCTCCGAATTTTTGCAAATATCAGGTCGAGCTGGTAGAAGAGGTAAAGATAAAGTTGGTCACGTTGTAACGGTGCAGACTCCCTTTGAAGGGGCGAAGGAGGCAGCATTTTTGGCGACTTCTAGTGCCGAACCTTTACGCAGTTGGTTTACTCCTTCTTACGGCATGGTATTAAATTTATTACAAAAATATAGCCTCCCTGAAGTCAAAGAACTGCTCGAACGTAGCTTTGCCGAATATTTATCCCAAAAAAGACTAGCTCCTGAACAAACGGCGATCGCTGAAATCACCACAGAATTAGCTAAGTTAGATGTGGCACTAGCACCCATTGCTCCAGGTCAGTTGGCTAGCTATCAAAAACTACGGGAACAGGCTAAAGAAGAACAGCGGTTACTAGATATCTTGCAGCAGCAAGCAGAAACTACCCGCAAAAGCCAAATTAAGCCCTTAATTCCTCAAATTGAGCCAGGCAGAATTGTGGGTCTTAAAGGAAAGCATATTCGAGTGAGTTCGCCCTTGGCAGCGGTAATGGTGGCTAAAATTCCTGGTTCGGGCAAAGCTTCAAATTTGCTTTGTTTGGGAGCAGATAACTATTGGTATATTGCCGCTAATGCCGATGTGACCGAAATTAATCAAGGAACTCTAACCCCTAAAGACATTGCTGAAATTCCCCTTCCTGCTTTGGATAACACCAAATTGGGCAAGTGGCTTAAAGGAGATGAACTGACAGCGATTTTTACCAGCAAGATTGCTGATTATTTAATCCCGATCCCTGCTGCACCAGAAGTCATTGAACAACAGCAAAAACTAGATTTAGTTCACCGTAAAATTGATCAACATCCGATCCAACAAGTAGATAATCCCAGTCGCTTGCTAAAAAAACATAAACAGCGACTCCAACTGCGCGAACAACTCCATAAAACTCAAATTAAATATCAGAAACAAAAATCCAACCAATCTTATTACTGGTCAGAATTTCTCAATCTGATTAATGTTCTACAAGAATTTGGAGCTTTAGAAGAATATAACCCGAGCTTTTTAGGACAAGCTGCGGCAACCATTCGGGGTGATAATGAACTTTGGTTGGCTCTCATCTTTGTCTCGGGAGAACTAGAACATTTAGAACCCCATCACTTAGCGGCGACTGTCTGCGCCCTAATTACTGAAACACCTCGTTCCGATGTTTGGTGTGACTTTCCTCCTCCTCCTCAAGTACTAGAGGTTCTTGGGGTCAAAACAGCTTCAGGGAATAGTACCCCAGAAACCGTTTCAGCTAATATTAGAGAAATTAGAACTCGCTTATTTCAGGTGCAGCGTCGTCACGGAGTAAGTCTTCCTGTGTGGCGTGAATACGAGTTAGTGGGACTGTGTGAACAGTGGGCATTAGGAATGGATTGGCAGGATTTGTGTGATAGCGTCAGTTTAGCTGAAGGGGATATTGTGAGAATGTTACGTCGCACCGTTGATGTTTTATCCCAGATTCCGCAAATCCCCAACATTTCTTCTACTCTTTCTAATAATGCTCAAGAAGCTAATAGGATGATGAAGCGCTTTCCCATTTAAAATTAAACAAACTGGTTTCAGATTGCGATTAGGCGACCCCTACGTTTTGCGATCCCTTCGGGGTGTGCGGAGCACAATCGCCTGAAGCTAAATTTATCGTTTGATAGATGGGTTTAGGTAGAGTCGAGGGAGAGTATTACCTCTGGTGCCTCTCTGTGAAATCTGAATGATATAAATACACTAAATCATCTACTCGTAGCAAACTTTAAAGTATTCCATATTAATTTAATAGCCCCATTTACTCAGGATACTCTCAAAGTTATTAGTAAGAATTAAATCTCTACCGTTTACCTAGCACCTGAATTAAATTGGTAGTTGGCTAAATAACTAATTCTACAAAAGCAATTTTATGACCGTTCCTTTAATTACAACCCGAATTGACGATCTGACTGTTGCCGAAAATAGTGCTAATGCCACTTTTGATCT
>JBCCDL010000074.1:0-13497 GCA_039030815.1 Cyanobacteria bacterium P01_A01_bin.83
CCACCGCCACCGCCATAATATCCACGGCTACGGCTAGAGTTAGATCGTTTGCCAGAAGAGCTTGAGATACTAACTATAAATATCAACAATATTAAAATAAAGAAAAGAGCAAAAATTATTTTCACCCAGTCATTAAATACTCTAAACTTTTGCCAATTGGGTTTTGACATCTGGAGAATATTATTAGGGAAGGTAACTTTAACTTCTAATTCTTGTCCCTGGGATATTGATTGTTGAGCAATAAATTCTATAGTTCGCTCATCTATCTGTTGAGATGATGTAGGTACATTGGCTGGAAAATGATTAAAAGAAGTAATCTTTCCTGCTAAAGATTCAGGGAGTTTAACAGTTACTTTAGCATTTTGAATTGGCGATTTGCGATCGCTAAATATGGCTTTCCAGTAAACTTGAGTATTATCAGTATTTACGTGTAAACCACCAACAACTCGATATTTAATTACGAAAGTGTGGGATTCAGGCGGATTTAGTTCATGTTCCCATTTAATCCATAACTGATTATTTTTTTTGCCAACTTGACTGGGAATTATTTGATTATTTTCTCTGACGGTGACATCAGTTATCTTGTCTACTTTATCCAGAGGTATATAGCGATATCTTTGATTAGTGTGTTCTTGATTAAAAACGTATTCTTGGGTTTCTGTAACCCACATATCGCCATTATCTTGTACCTCAATCGCAACATCAATAGAATTCCAATAAAAAGGTTGCTTTGTGAGTTTTTTATCTGATAATTGGGCAATTCTGCTATGAACTATAGAACTACTGATATATTCATCAGCGACATGAACATGTTGATTACTAGCATTTGCTGGGATATAAAAAGTAAAGCAGGTAAATAATAGACTCAGTAAAAATAGTCCAATTATTTTAATCTTGTAGGTAAGTGTTGTAAACATCTTCTTTGAGGAGATAAAACAATAGTAATTACTGCCAAATATACAAAGTCATCAAAAACCACATCAGCTAATTAGATTTTTGGTTGCAGACAGATTTTTGGATAACAGTAGAATTTAAATTTGAATCATTGTTTTGTGAATCATTAGGAGACTTTGCTGATGCTAAAGACACTAAAATTGATAAAGGTATTCCAATAAGTAAACTAAGTAAAAACTGACCAATACAAACTCTGAGAGCTAATCCCATCAAATGACTAACGCCATAGTCGATATGCCATTCTCCTTTGATATTTTGATGAACATTTTTAACTTCTATAGTTACTGCTAAATTTAATATCTGTGTTGTGGATTTGTATGTTTAGTAAGTAGCTGTGTTAGTTTTTTGATTTAATAGAGATCGATAACTAGGAAAGGCAATTGAACTCAAAATGCAATTTTTAGTTACAATCACCTGTTACCGTATGTGTTTCGCTTTGAGAAAACGCTGTTAAATCAGCTATCTTTTATGACTCTAGAAATAAAAATATAAATGCTAATTAAATGAAAATAAAAATCAGCTTCTAAAGTAATTTCGGTGGTATTAGATACGTACCCAATTAAGTCATCTTGATAGTAGATATCTGTGCCATTATCAAATTCTATTAGGGAGTAATCATCACTTTTGCCGAAAACCTGTAGTTTATCTCCTGCTGCTGATTCAAAATCAATTACTGTAGCGAAACCAGCCTGTTCATAAAAAGCACCAAATACGTCACCTAAAATAAAGGTGTCTGCACCATAACCACCACTTAAAGTGTCGTATTCCCAGTTAGTATGTCCATAGCCGTTAAGAAGATCATCTCCTGCTTCACCTGCAATCACGTCAGTACCAGCACCGCCTAGTAAGCTATCGTTACCTGTATACCCCAGTAAAATATCGTCTCCTATACTACCAATTAAGCTATCGTTACCTGTATATCCGTCTAGCAAATCATCACCACCTAAACCCTTTAAGGTGTCATTGCCAAGGTCGCCAAAAATATCGTCATCTAAAGAAGTTCCAATTAGACTATCACTATAGATTGTGCCGTTGATAATGGACATGGTATTTGTCTCCTGATTTATTGCGGCTAGTTAATTTAGCTATAGGAATTACTCTAATCAGAAGAAAGAAACTTTCCAATCTAAAAAATATGGAAACTTTTGTAGCAGATTTTGACGAAGTGGAACAAAAGTAGAATAAAAGTGGAATTTTTCTAATTTTATGTCAGAGATTATTAGATCTCAGGTAATTTTAAAGAGTAGATTGATAACTGTTTTTGATAACTAAAAAATTATTATGGTCAACTTTCCCGAGTATAACTCTCCAGAATGGAATGCAGCTTGGTCAAATTTTTTATTACAAAAAGCTTTAGAAAAAAAATTAACTAAAGCTCAAACTAGAGTCTTTTTAACTAAATTTAAACAAGAAAATTGGTCGAAAAAGATTATTGATAGTTGGTCTCAAAGTGATGTTAATAGTCCTGAGGTTTTTACTAGCCATTTAACCAAGGTTTATCGTTCTTTCAGAGACGAATGTCCTAATCTGGGACAGGGTGCGGGTAATTTTCCTATTCTAAGAGATTTTTTGCGAGATGAGTTTTCTTTTTCAGCAGAAACTCCAATAAGAGATTCACTTGTAAATCTTCCTCTAAACATTCCTCCATACGTATCGCATCCAGGAGCATTAATTAGAGTCAAAGCTCCGAGTAAGATGGGTAAAACTCGATTATTAAACAGTATTTTGGATTTTGCTAATGAGCAAGAATATCTAACGATCCATATTAACTTTCTACAGATAGAAGCTGATAAATTTGAGAGCTTAGATTTATTTCTGCGCTGGTTCTGCATAGCGATTAGTGATGCTTTAGAAGTAGAGATTAATCTCGATCAATATTGGGGGAGAAATCGAGGTAGTAAACAAAGTTGTACAATGTTTTTAAAACAGATATTACAAAACTTTGATCAACCTCTCGTAATTGGACTAGATGATGTAGATCATCTATTAAAATATTCTAATATTAGTCAAAGCTTCTTTTATTTGTTACGTGTTTGGCATGAGAAAGCGAACTATAAAGAACTTTGGCAGAAGTTGAGATTAATTGTGGTTTATTCTACGGAAGATTTTGGAAGCTTAAATATTAACAAATCCCCTTTTAATGTTGGTGAGGTGATTGAACTAAAATCATTTAATCGACAGCAAACTGAAAAATTAGCTCAGCAGTATCGGCTAAATTTATCTCCTTCAGAAATTGAGCAATTGAGTACATTACTGGGTGGTCATCCTTACTTAGTCGATTCAATGATGTCTCATTTGGCAAAAAAACCTAAAATTAGTTTGGCAACATTATTAAAACAAGCTCCTACAGACATCGGAATTTACAGTAGCTTTTTGCGGCAACTCTTATTTCATTTAAGGGAAAACGAGCAATTGGCTCAAGAATTTTTAAAAATTATTCAGAGCGAAACGCCAATTCGAATCGATACCTTGTTAGCTTATCAACTTTATTGGATGGGATTAATTCAATGGTCAAATTTAGGAAGTACAGTTGTTTCTAGTTGTGAGCTATATCGGCTTTATTTCATAGAGAGATTATCCCTAGAAGTAAGCAACAGATAATTGTTAATATGTTCAGTAATAATTATTTTAAGGTTGGAGGTAGTTTACCCTCTGAACATCCAACATATATTGAGCGTCAAGCAGATCATGATATTTATCATACTTTAATTCAAAGGGAATTTTGCTATGTATTAAATTCTCGGCAAATGGGTAAGTCTAGTCTCAAACTAAGGACGATGAGGACTTTAACTAATGATGGTTTTCAATGTGTGGAAATTGATTTAGGTATATTAAGTGGTGCTACGCCCGACCAATGGTACGGTGGATTAGTTGCTGAGTTATGGGATGAACTATCTTTAACTTCAGAGATCGATGATTTACAATGGTGGAGCTTACATTCAAAATTACCTCCCGTACAAAGATTTTTACGGTTTATTGAAGATGTTTTATTAATAAACTGTACCTCAGATATTATTATTTTTCTGGATGAAGTTGATAATATCATTAACTTAGATTTTCGCGATCTGTTTCTAACTTTAATTCGTAACTGTTATGAAAGAAGAGCTAAAAATAAGCAATATTGTCGTTTGACTTTCTGTTTATTGGGAGTTGCTACTCCCTCTAGTCTAAAAATTGACAGACAGCTTATTCCCTTTGGTATTGGTAGAGCAATTCAACTTACAGGGTTTAATCTTAATGAAGCAAAACCATTACTTCGTGGGTTACAAGATTATTTTAATCAACCAGAAGCAATCTTAGAAGATATTCTCTATTGGACAAAAGGACAACCATTTCTGACACAGAAGATATGTTATTTAGCGCTCAAATACCATACTTCTAATCAAATCAATATTGCCCAACTAATTCAACAATACATCGTAGAAAATTGGGAAATTCAAGATGAACCAGAACATTTAAAAACTATTCGAGATCGCCTATTATTTAATCAAGAAAATCAATCCAGGCTGCTAACTCTTTATCAAAGAATACTTGATAATCAGAGTATCCCCATTGATGGTAGTGAGGAGCAAGTAGAGTTACGACTCAGTGGCATAGTTAGTATACAGGAAGGTAATCTATTAAAAGTTAGTAATCCGATTTATCTTGAAGTATTTAATCGAGAGTGGGTTGCTGATCAACTATTTGCCATTTGCCCTTATCAAAATGCGTTGAAATCCTGGTTACAATCGAATCGTCAGGATCAATCTCGCTTATTACGGGGAGAAGCTTTGGCAGAGGCGCAACATTGGTCGAGCAAACATAATATTACTGATATCCAAAGAGATTTCTTGCAGCAGAGTGAGATATTAGCAATTAAAGAGCGTATACAAGCTGAAAAAGCCCAAATTATCGCTAAAAAATTAGCTCAAAAGAAACGCTTAGTCCGCTGGCAAAGACTATTTATTCTCTTTTCTATCAGTATGATTGCGGGGTTTTATCTTAAATCTCGTCAGACTAATCTCAGTAACATTAATACTTTAGTGCAATCAAGTAAGGCATTGTCAGCTTCGCAGCAAAAATTGGATGCTTTGATCGCAGCAATTAAAGCTAAACAGAAACTAAATAAATCTTTTCAAGTAAATCAAAATTTAACTGAACAAGTCAATACTGCCCTGCAACAATCGGTATATAGCATTAAAGAAAAAAATCGCCTGATGGGACACAAAGACCATGTTTATGGTGTTGCAGTTTCTGAGGATGGCAAGCTGATGGCTACTGTCGCTACAGACAAGACCCTGAGATTATGGCAAAAAGATGCTACGGGTTGGCAACCCTACCGTGTTTTAAGAAATCATACTGGTTGGGTGATCGATGTGGCAATTAGTCCTAATGGTCAAACTATTGCTACCGCTAGTCGCGATCGCACTGTTAAACTATGGAATAGAGATGGTAAGCTACTAGACACCTTGCAACATGACCATCCTGTAACCAGTGTTGCGCTACAAAACCAGCAAGTCATTACAGGTAGTGAAAATGGTGAAATTAAGATTTGGCAAGCAGGGGAGTTAATTACTACTCTGACTGGACATACCGCAGCCGTCGAAGGACTAGCTATTACCTCTGATAATAAGATTATATCTGCCAGTGAAGATAAGACGCTAAAAATATGGCAGGGAGGGGAATTAATTACCACCCTCACAGGACATACCGAGGGAGTACGAACAGTAGCAATTACCTCCGATAATAAGATTGTATCAGGTAGTCGCGATCGCACTATAAAAATTTGGGACAGTGACGGGACAGTACTTGCTAACCTAACAGGACATTTAGCACCGATATATAGTGTGGCGGTCAATCCCCTCAACGATCAAATTGTCTCTGCTAGTGCCGATAAAACCCTAAAAATCTGGGACAGTAACGGAGATGAAATTACCACTTTACAGGGACATACAAATCGCGTTTGGGATGTGGCGTATACTCCCGACGGCAGCAAGATTGTCTCGGCTAGCTGGGATAAAAGTGTCAGGATCTGGCAGCCTAATAACAATTTAATCAAAATCTTGTCTGGTCATCAAGATGTTGCGATCGCTTTAGATTATAATTCCCGTTTTATTGCTTCTGCCAGTGATGACAAAACGGTCAAACTATGGACTCATGCAGGGACTTTATTAAAAACCTTTGAGCAACATACTGCCGAAGTCTATGATGTGGCAATTGGCGATAACTTTATTGCTTCGGTAGGTGCCGATCAAACTCTACAAATCTGGCACAGCAATAATGATTCTGTTAAGACAATCAAGGCACACAATGCGGCAATTTGGGCAGTAGATATTGATTCGAGTAACAACAAAATTGTTACGGCAGGGAATGATAATCTGATTAAACTATGGGATGTCCAGGGAAACTTACTCCTTACCTTACAAGGTCATCAGCAAAAAATTTGGGATGTTATTTTTACTCCTGATAATCAACGCTTAATTTCTGCCAGCGAAGATAATACAGTAAAAGTATGGAGTTTGGAAGGGAAGCTTCAGCAAAATCTTCAAGGACATCAAGATGCAGTCAAAACAGTAATTAGTAGTGGCAAGCAAATTATTTCTGGTAGCGAAGATCGCACAATTAAAATCTGGGATTTGACAGGAAAGCTAATAGATACCCTAGAAGGTCATCAGGCTGCGGTTAAATCAGTGACAATGAGTCCCAATCAGCAGTACCTTGCTAGTGTTGATGATGATGGAAAAATTATACTTTGGCAACAAAATAATCAAACCTGGTCACATCTGCAAACATTACAGGGACATGATAGTTCTATTTGGGCATCAGTTTTTAGTCCCGATAGCCAAACCTTAGCTACCGCCGGGGAAGATGCAAAGGTCATACTCTGGAATTTAGATAATATTTTGCAATTAAATCCTCTAGAGTATGGTTGTAATTGGATTCAAGACTACTTACATCATAGTCCTGAAGTTACTCAACCTACAGTGGAATCATGCCGATAGGCTTATGGTTATATTTAGATAATAAAAATAGCCAAAGTATGAACTATATCGTTTTAATTGATTTTTGAGTAATAGAATAATAGTATAAACATGCCTTTGTTTGACTGCCTTAAGCTTTTTCCATAAAGTTTACATTCAGAGGTTGTTCCCCCGTCAGGCTCCAGTGCTAAATTATAATAAAATTAAGCTAGTAGAAATTTATTAGCAGTAAATTAATTTGTTTGATTACGAAGCTATCAAAGATGAAAATAGTTTTGCTATGGCTAATTAAGGGTTATCGTAATTTTGTCTCCCCTCTGTTTCCTGCTACATGCCGTTTTCAACCTACTTGTTCGAGCTATGCTATTGAGGCGATCACCTGTTATGGAGTGGTTAAAGGCAGTTGGCTAGCAGTAAATCGGATCTTACGCTGTCATCCTTTCCATCCAGGAGGCTACGATCCGATTCCCCCCCCGCCTAAAAAATCATCTGACAATCAAAAAACAACAATTAAATAAATAAATAAATAAATAAATAATTGGTATTTATAGTAGCTTTGAATAAGAATTGATTAATATATATAAATTAATATATGTATAGAATCTGAAATAAGAAACATTCATAATGCCTCAAACTGCTTTAAATTTGATTGCCATTGGCATCTTCTTGATGACCATGACATGTTTACTAGGTCCAATTTTTCATATTCCTCCTGTAGTTCCTGCGGCACTTACCTTTGGTATACTTAGTTTGGCTACAGCGGATACTTTAAGTTGGAACAGTCGCGGAGTTTCGCTGTTGTTAGATTTATTTGCCTCTGCCGAACAACGTAAACGTATTATTCATCATGAAGCAGGACACTTTTTAACCGCATATTTTTTGGGTATTCCTATTACAGGCTATACTTTAACTGCTTGGGAAGTTATGAGGCAGGGCAAGTTAGGTAGAGGGGGGGTTAGCTTTAATACGGAAGCTTTAACTATGAAACCCTTTGAATTTGAGAAAATGCGTCTAACCTTAGAGCGTTTTTGTACTGTCTGGATGGCAGGAGTTGCTGCGGAAAAAATGGTTTATGGCAACTCTCAAGGTGGTGCAGAAGACAGGCAACAACTAAAACAAGCCTTGATGATGGCAGGCTTACCTGAAATTGGCTATGGTCAAAAAGAACGCTGGGCGCAACTTCAGGCAAACAACTTATTGACTAGGCACCAGCAATCTTATGAAGCTTTGGTTGAGGCAATGGCTCAAAGAGCAACTGTAGAACAATGCTATGCCGCTATTCAAGAGCATTGTGATGCTGATGACGAAAAGATTGCAGCCTAGTTGCTAGCTTGAGGGAAATTATAACTTTGGGGAAGAAAAGAAAATTAGCAAAGAATAGAGAATTAATAGAAAATTGAAGAATATAAGAATTATCAAAGTCCTCCTGCCAAGAATGCTCCTCGGCAGAGAGGACTGTATAAACTAAAATTCAGTATTAGCACTCATCAACATCTCTTCAGATATTTCATCAGGCAAATCATCTATAGTAGCTGAATAGTCCAGGTGAGTTATAGCACCACTGCCAACTAAATTAATCTCCAAACGAGCCACGTCTGATACATCAACAGTTAGCTCTTGCAGGCTATTATCCCCTAAACTCTCAATTTCTACAGTGTCGATAACGCTGCTATCTTCACCATAGAAAATAATAGAACTGCCGACTTCATCAATATCTAATAAGCCGATACGGTTAACTTGGGTTAGTTCATCAAATTCGACCCTAATTGTACCTCCTCCAGCATTGTCATCTGGATTAGTAGAGTTACCATCTTCGGAGATAATCAGAATGTTTCCCAAACCAGTTGCTCCTAAATCAGAATCTTGTCCTGTAATGTTGTCACTATCAAACAACATCAATCCAAACTCTGAATCACTAGAAAATTCTACCCCTGTAAACTGGTCGGTAATGATGCTTCCCGCTGCTAAATCTCCTTGCTCAAAGTCTATACTGCTAGTTTCTACAGCAGGTACATCTGGTGATTGATCTACTTCGGTAACGGTAATTCTAGCAAGGGGATAGTCTGGCACAGTGAAGTCTACATTAGCCGATACCAATTCACCATTAAATTCAAAATCTAAAATGCCTCCTAATCCTGGGTCTAAGAAACCAGGAAATGGTTGAATGGTGCCATTTTCGTCAACGCCTTCACCAAATACCTCAAAAGTATAAAGCAGACTTTCTGGTAGTTCATCGTTTACTTCTGTTCCACCATCCCAAGCATCTTCACCTGTAACGATAAAATCAGCACCAATAAAGTTTCCTGACTCATCAAAGACTTCAATTGCTTGGGGATCGTCATTACCAATAAATCCATCGTTGGTGGGAAACAGCATTGATGCAAAACTAAAGTAACGATTCTGCTCTGGGGTACCTTCTAGAGTTACTGTAAAAGTCTCAGTTTCTCCTGATGCTTGAATAAAAAAGAAAGGATTCTCTACACTGTCTAAAACCTCTTGGGGAAAGGCACTAGGGTCGTCAAGAAGATCGAACAATTCGGGATTAGTTCTGATATCCGTAACCACCATACCCTGTGTTCCGCCATTAGCAGCCGCATCACTACTAAGGAAGTCTCCCGCTAAAGTTCCAGCAGGAGGAGGAAGAGTAGATAAATCTAATCCCAATGCCAGTGCTTGTTGAACCGAGAGGGGTAAATTATTGGGATCTAACCCAGCCGCAATTACCTCATCCAATATTCCTGGCAAGACTTCTTCCTCTAAACCGACTAAGCCATCCTCAACCAAAAATTCCAAAGATTTGGAAGCTGAGTCTCCTGGGTCGAAAGTGTCAAAACTGCCATCGTGTAAGCCAAACCAAAGAGCAGCAAAACCAGCACCATTTTCAGGAGCTAAGTTTTCGACAGTAATTTGCAGGGTTGTTGTTTCTGTGGTCGGTTGAGGATCATTTGCCACTGAGGTATCGTACCATTCCCCTAATACCGCACTTAGCTCTTCGGGAGCATCTTCTGGAATAAAGTGAAACACTGGATTGTCAGCATCACCTATTTCTTCTAATTCAAAGCCAGGAAGAGACTCAGCTAAGGATAAGACTAATTCTGAGTCAGTAAAGCCAGGATTCCCGTAAACTAGCAGTTTTGGAACTTCCGTAGTCGCTAGATAGTTAGCAAATTCAATATATTCTTCAATCCCAGTAACCGTTTCTGGTGGCAATCCTCCCACACCATCTGGATCAAGGATTGGAAAGCCTGTGGGATCTAATAAGGGAAGTTGAGTTGGGGCAATCGCTAGTTGTTCTCTAGCTTCAGGATCTAAAAATGGTTCTCGATAAACTTCCTGTTCGGCTTCAGTGAGGGGATTGGCAATCCCACCGAATGCAGGGTCAAATAGCCAGCCTTCAATAAATAGGTTATTATCAATGGCATTTTGTTCTAATAATTCGGGGTCAGACCAAAAGGTACCCGCAAATTGTTCGGGAAAAGCAGAAACTACACTAACATCTGGAAAAGGAACAATGGCACTTTCAAAGAATGCCAAGGCTTTTACATTATCGGGATTATCAACAGCATAGGTCAATTCAATAGGACCACCCCAATCATGACCAATGAAAGTGATATCTTCTAAACCTAAAGTATCAATAAATTCGCTAAACAATGCCCCATGATCTTCAATCACATTTAGGGGTTCTTCTGTCTTATCTGAAAGCCCAAAATTAATTAAATCGGGGACAATTACCCGACCTCTTTGGGCTAATTCAGGAATAATATTGCGCCAGAGAAAAGATGAGGTTGGTTGACCGTGAAGTAAAACTATGGGGTCGCCACTACCTTCCTCTAGATAGTGCATATTTAAACCATTATCTAATTCCAGAAAATTGGAGGTATAAGGGAATCCTTCATAGGCAATATTTTCAGAATTTTCTATATTCTCGTTAACAGAGCTAGCAAAAGCACTGTCAAAACTACTGCTTTCTTCAATCAAGCTATCATCTGCCAAAGAAATATCAGTTTTATGTGCGCTAATATCCATAAGATTAGCCTCCTGTAGCGTAAGTTTTATCTAACAAATGTGAGTAATCAATGGGAAGTTTACACTTCTTATTAGTTAGCAAAACAAAGTCAACTAAGATATTTCAGTAATTTTTTTTTAATTTTATTAAATAGCAAAGCAAGCGTTGCAATATTTTTGGTTAACTTAATTATGCTAATCACCTAACTGTAGTATCTATCATGATATAAGCCTTAAATAATAAGTTTTTTGTCTTTATTATCGACCGCAACTTTAGCAATTTTATAATCTATAATTAGAGCTATTGTCGAAGGTTTGTTGTTGATTAAGATCAGTTTCAACACAGCGTAATCTATTACAATTTTCAGATGATAATATATATAGCAAGAAACGCCTATATTAAGATAATTTTTAGCTAAAATTTAACCTCATGTTTTTTTTAATGCGTTAATAGTGAAACATAAAGCGTCATTTATTTAGCAATACTTGTCTAATAGTGATATTGGCAATAGTTCAACAATTGACAATGAACAATGAACGAAACATTTTTCTTTTATTTCTGACAAGACGATAAAGGCGAAGGTTTGTGGGGAAACCACAGGCTGTTGACCGACGAGCGCTTGCACCGCCCGCATTACCGCGTGTAGGAGCGAACGGCCGTTCGCCCCTACTTAAACCAAATTAACTAATTGTCAATTATCAATTATCCATTGATTAGCCTATACACTAAAACGTTATCCTGTCAAATTTGGACTTAGTTTTCGTTACCTTTAAATACAATTAATTTTTATTAAGAAAATCGCTTTTTTACAGTTTTGAGAAGAGCAGATTCTCATTAAGAAAAATTTGCTACCAATAAATAAGACTTTTGAGAGGCATAAATATTTTTGGCACTGTAGTCCCTAAAGACCATATAATTATAGCGCAAACCCTATTGTTTTCGTTACTAAATTACGGTAATTTTAAAAAATTGCGAAATGTAAACTATAGAAATTTTTTAATCAAATAAAAAGGTGATAAAACTTTTACTTATATTAAATACCTAATTTGTTTCTTCATTATTTCTTCGCTTTTGCTTTCTAACTTGAAAGTGACTCTTTGACAGCAGTACGACATTCCCATGATCTCTCCTTTTAATTAAAGTAGGGTCGCAATCATCACTTACTCGATCTAAAACCTGCTTGAAGTTTTCTCTTGCTTCGGAATAATTGACTATTTCCATAAGGTTCTAAATTGTACTTATTTAAGGACAAATATAGCATGGAGAATAATAGCGATCGCTATATCGTCAAATTAAGCCAAATAGCAGCAATTGATTTACAATTTTATTGTACGCAGTACGTATTGCATATAATAGTAAGGTAATTTTGATTGAAACCTTTACCTGCAAAGAAACTAAAAAGATTTGGAATGGTCAACGTTCAGCTAAACTACCAGGAGATATTCAGAACAGAGCATTAAGAAAGTTACGTCAATTAGACGCAGCGATAACCTTAGAAGATCTTCGAAATCCCCCAGGAAATAGATTAGAAGCGTTAAAAGGCGATCTCCAAGGACAATACAGCATTAGAATTCAAAAGCAGTGGCGAATTTGCTTTACCTGGAACAAAGGCAGTGCAACGGATGTAGAAATTATCGATTATCACGCTTAATTAGTTAGAGGAATTTTTATGAACGAGCAATTATTAGATAACCCTAAAGTAGGAGAAATTTTAAAAGAGGAATTTTTGGCAGAAATCGGCATGAGTCAGAATGCCTTGGCAAAAGCGATCGCTGTACCAGCAAATCGTATTCACGCTATAGTTAACGGTACACGTCGGGTGACTGCCGACACGGACTTAAGGTTATGTCGTTATTTCGGGCTATCAGAAGGATATTTTCTGAGGCTACAAAATGCTTATGAATTGATGGAAGCAAAGCGGAAGTTGGGACAGGTTTTAACTGAGATCCAACCTTATGTTTCTTGATACATGAGTTTGACTAAAAGTGTAATTACCTAAAGGGTACGCTGAGTCCTTTGGACTTGCTTAGTCTACGACTTGCTCCGCAACCGCGAGGGCATTAATAACAAAAGTAATTTAAACATCAGGCGTTCTCCTGTATCTAAATTGGCTAGAGCGATCACAGATGAATTTGCTTCATGACTTTAGAGGTGATCGCTTTTTATATTGTTTTTTTGTTTTGACTCTCGCAAAGACAAGGACATGGCTTTTGACTCAAAAGTTTAAATTGTACGCGCAAAGAGTTGAATTTGATTTATACGTTGTATTCTTATGTTGAGCTATGTGCGATCGCATTATTTAAGCAAGTATAATAGTAATTTTGACGATCCGTTGTCTAATAGTGATATCGGCAAGAGATGATTTTGATGTGATCATCCCCCACTCGATAAACCAATCTATTAGTTTCATCAATTCTTCTTGACCAATAACCAGAAAGGTTTTCTTTTAAAGGTTCAGGTTTGCCAATTCCCTCAAACGGAGTGACTAAAGTATCTCTAATTATTCGATTAATTCTCTTGAGAGTTTTCTTGTCTTGACTCTGCCAGTAAATATAATCCTGCCAAGCCTTTCTATCC